>JBFIEB010000019.1:0-16904 GCA_041603555.1 Vicingaceae bacterium | reverse complement strand
CTTTTATGGTGAACAAGCTTGTCAAATAGCTCGATATGCTGGGTTAAGTGATAAACTAACATCAATCGGTTTTTATGAAATAAATCCCGAGCTAGACAAAGAAGAACAAACTTCACATGCCGTTGCACAGATGATATGGTATTTTATAGATGGCTACATTCATAGAAAAAATGACTTCCCTGTTGGAACAAGGAAATCATATATAAAATACACTGTTAACATCCAAGATGGTAAAAACGAAGTAGTTTTCTACAAAAGCGATAAAAGTGAACGTTGGTGGATGGATGTTCCTTACCCCGCTCACGAAAAAATTCAATATGATCGACACGTGCTCGTTCCGTGCTCTTATGAAGATTACAAAACTGCTTGTGACAACGAAGTTCCAAATAGATGGTGGCAAACTTTTCAGAAATTATCTTGATATTTTTGAGTTATTAACATCTTATTAACATGAAAAAGTTTAAAAAGTTTTTGGTTAAAATAAATATTTAGTTATCTTAGCCGACTAATGAATGCTGAAAAGCATTATTTTTATACTTGAAAAATAATATTTATATGAAGAAATTAATTATTTCTACGACTTTGTTATTTGCTGGATTTATTGCTACAGCACAGCAAGATGTCGAATGGACACAAAACATGTTTAACAAGTTAAGTGTTAATCCAGGTTCTGCTGGACATAATGGTGGTATCTGTGCAACTTTTTTAACAAGGTCTCAATGGATGGGGTTTGATGGGCGTCCACAAACACATTTGTTTGCGGCAGATGCTTTATTAGCAAACAAACACGGTGTTGGTTTAACTGTTTTTCAAGATAAATTAGGTATTGAAAGCTCTTTAATTGCTAAAGGAGCCTACGCTTATCATTTACAATTAGGTCCAGGAGCCTTAGGAATTGGTCTTGAAGTAGGAATGGTTAATAAATCTTTTGGTGATGATTTTATTGCAATCGATAATCCAGTAAATGATCCTTCTATACCAAACGCCAATACTTCTGCAATAACTTTTGATGCTGGTTTAGGTCTTTATTATTATATCAAAGATAAAATGTATGTGGGTATTTCTTCACTGCACTTACCTCAATCAGAACTAAAAGATGTTGCTTCTAACGGTCCTGCAGGTGCTCAAGGAGCATTGAATTACGCGCAAACCCGTCATTATTACATTATGGCAGGATATGAGTGGGATGTTTCTGGGGGAGCTAGAAAATGGGTTGTAATGCCTTCTATTTTTGCAAGAACAGATGCTGCTTCAACAGATTTAGATGCTAATGCCCTTCTTTTATACAATAATTTGGTATGGGGTGGCGTTTCTTACAAAGTACAAGATGCGATATCAGCATTAGTAGGGGTTAACATCCCTCAATTGCCAGGATTAAAATTAGGAATTTCATACGATGTAACAACCTCTGCTCTGGGAGATCATAGTAGCGGGAGTTTAGAATTTATGATTAAATATTGCACTAACATTGTGAAACCGCCAAAAAGAGAGGTTTATCACTCTGTTAGATTTTTATAAGAAAAACTTAATACATTATATTTTAAATTACGAAAATAGATTGCCCGCTTTAATTTAAAGCGGATTCATTTAGAAAAAATCCTAAATGAAAACAAAAGAAGGAGGTAATTATGAAACGAGTATTAGTATTATTAACAATAGTTATCCTTTACTCATGTAGTAAAGGAAACGGTGAATTAATCGGTGTACAAGGTCGAGAAGATTGGTATCAACCAGATCCCTTTGGAATGTTGTTCATTCCGATGGGAAGTTACAATATGGGTCCATCCGATCAAGATGTTCCTTACGCTTTAACAGCTCAAGTAAGAACTGTTTCTGTACAAGCTTTTTACATGGATCAAACTGAGATTTCTAATAATGAATATCGTCAATTTGTTTATCATGTCCGAGATTCGATCGCAAGAAGAATCATGGGAGAAGAGGTTGATGAAGAATTATATTTAATTAGTGTTAATGAATATGAAGAGGATATTGATCCTCCTATCATTAATTGGTATGAAAAACTAAAGTATAATACTCCTGAAAATAGAGAAGTATTAGAGCCTATGTTTTTACCACCTGGTGAGCGTTTTATGCGTAGAAGAGAACTTGATGCACGTAAATTAAACTATACTTACTATTGGATTGATTTTAGAAGAGCTGCAAGAAGAGAAAGTAGAGATGCATTAAATGGAGACGAGGGTGAAAGACATACATTTGCTTTAGACAGATCTAAATTTATTATGAGAGATGTTATTAATGTTTATCCTGATACTTTAGCATGGATACATGATTTTACATATTCTTTTAACGAGCCTTTAACTCAAAACTACTTTTGGCATCCTGCTTATGATGATTATCCAGTTGTTGGTATATCATGGAAGCAAGCTAAAGCATTTTGTATATGGAGAACACAATTGCTAAGTGATTTTTTAACAACAAATGGCGGAGTATTAGTTAACGATTTTAGATTACCCACAGAGTCTGAATGGGAATGGGCTGCAAGAGGTGGTCTCGACTTAAGTCCTTATCCATGGGGTGGTCCATACATCAGAAATAGTAGAGGTTGTTTCCTTGGAAACTTTAAACCTATGAGAGGTAATTACATTGATGATGGTGGATTTCATACAGTTAAAATAAATTCTTATAATCCTAATGATTTTGGGTTATATTGTATGGCAGGTAATGTTTCAGAGTGGACAAGCAATGCATTTGATGAGTCTGCATATAACTTTGCTCACGATTTGAACCCAGATTATTTATATGACGCTAAGGAAGATGACCCTGAAGTGTTGAAAAGAAAAGTAATAAGAGGTGGGTCATGGAAAGATATTGGATATTACCTACAAACAAGTACTAGAACTTACGAGTATCAAGATACAGCTAAATGCTATATTGGATTTAGATGTGTGATGACTTACTTGGGTAGAGCAAAAGATGATAATTTATAATATTTTAATAAAAAACCTATCTATATATTAACTTTAAAACTTAAAACATTATGGGATTTACACAATTTTTATTCGAAACACAAAAAGGTAAAACAATCATGGGATTGCTTTACGGATTAGGAGCAGCAATTGTTATTGTGGGAGCCTTATTTAAAATTATGCACTGGCCAGGAGCGGGACCTATGCTTGTTGTCGGATTAGGAACAGAAGCATTAATTTTTGCTGTTTCGGCATTTGAACCGCAACATTTAGCACTAGATTGGACGCTTGCCTACCCAGAATTAGCAGGATTGCATGACGAAGATGGAAACTTAATAGAAAACAAACCTGTGGTAGAACAATTAGATACTTTGCTTGAAGACGCAAAAATTGGACCTGAATTAATTGAAAGTCTAGGCCAAGGGTTAAGAAATTTAAGTAGCAATGCTAATAAATTGTCTGACATTTCTGATGCTGCAGTAGCTACAAACGATTATTCTGAAAGTTTAATTAACGCAAAAGAAAAAGTTAACACATTGGCTAACGATTACTCTAGAGCATCAGAATCCCTTGCTGCTTTAAATGAAGCTGCCAATTCTGGAGCTAATACAGGAGAAGAAATGGCGAAAATGGCTAATACTTTAGGTGAATTAAACAGGTCATACGAAACTCAATTACAAGGTTCACAGCAACAAGCTGAAACTATGAGAGCAATGTATGCTGGTATTACAGAGTTGATGACTAATTTATCTGAGTCTGTTGACGATACTAAACGATACAAAGAGAACATTGCTGAGTTATCAGGTAATTTAGCTGCTTTAAACAACGTTTATGGCAACATGCTAACAGCAATGAAATCATAATTAATTATTTTTTGTTTAACTAATTTTTAAAATTATAAAAATATGAGTGGAGGCGATTTACCACCAAGGCAGAAAATGATTGGGATGATGTACCTAGTATTAACTGCATTACTTGCATTAAATATATCTAAATCTATATTAGATGCATTTGTAAATATTAACAGAGGTATTCAAACTACAGCAATCAGTTTTGATGCCAATAATCAATTTCTTTATACTGCTTTTGACAAAGCAGCTCAAACTGGAGGAGAAAATGGAAAAAAATGGGCTGCAAAAGCCGAAAAAGTAAAGAAAATGGCTAATGATATGTACAACCATATAGATAGGTTGAAAGCGGCCATTTATCGGAAAGCAGACGGAATTGAACAAAGTGTAGCAGACACTATTCATTTAGAATTTATAGATGCTAAAGACAATTATGATGCTCCTACTCACTTAATGGGGTTGGCTGAACCTGCGAAACCTGTTAAAGTTAAGGGAGAAGAAGAGTTTAGTGGAATTACATTAAGAGAAGAGTTAAATAAGTATCATGCAGGTATTCTTGGTGTATTTGAGAGTAAGGATACTAAAGATGAAATAGAGGAAAAAATAAAGTACCTAGAAACAAATCCAATAAAGAATGATGATGGAAATGATGACCCTTGGGAGGTAGGTTTGTTCTATCACGTTCCTATGGCCGCTGTTGTATGTCAACTTTCAAAAATACAATCAGACGTTAGAACGTCAGAAGCTGAAGTAATAGCTAAACTGTATGAGAGTATTGATGCCGGTGGGGTATCTTTTAATAAAATACAAGGTATGGCAGTATTGCCAAAAGCATACATTATGGATACTGATACATTTAGAGCTGATATCTTTACTGCAGCCTATGATGATAGAGTAGATCCTGAAATATATGTTTTCTCATCTTCTGTTACAGGAGGTGTTGATAGTGCTGCATGGCAGAAAGGAGAAACTGATCCTAAAAAATTAATGAAGGGTACAGAAGGAAAAGCTTGGGGAGAAGGAGATTGGTATCAAATGGATCCAAAAGATGTATCCGCTGGTAGAGGACAACTAAGCATTAAAGAGTCAATTGGAACGCATGATTGGGGTGGTATCATTAAATTAAACACCAAAAAAGGACCTAAAGTTTATCCTTTTAACAGCTTTTTTGAAGTAGGAAAGCCTTCATTGGCAGTTTCTGCAGATAAAATGAATGTGTTTTATATTGGTGTTGACAATCCTGTTTCTATTTCGGCACCGATGCCTAATTTTACCGCTTCTGCTCCGGGATTAAGTAAATCTGGAAAAGGATGGGTAATGCGGCCAAAGAAAAGAGGAACAGTTAACATTGTTGTTACTGGAATTGATACTGATGGATCAAAAAAGCCTTTAGGAAAAGTTGAATTTAGATGTAAAAGAATTCCTGATCCAAAATCTTACTGTGCTGGTAAATCTGGCTCAGATAACATTAAAAAAATTGCTTTCAGTAATGCATCAACTGTACAAGCAAAAATGGAAGGATTTGATTTTGATATTAAAGTAAGGGTTTCTTCATTTATGTTTTCTACAACTAAAGCAGGTGTTGTACAAGAAATTAGGTGTCAGGGAAATCAATTAAATGCGCAAGCGAAATCAATGATTAAGCAAGCGAAAAGAAATCAAAAGTTTTTTATTGAAAAAGTTAAGGTTAGTATGCCTGATGGAACAAGTAGGCAATTAGCTCCTATTATACTTAAAGTGATATAAATTTATTTAACCATTAGAAAAAGGAGGATGATTATGAAAACTGTGAGATTAACATTATTGATTACTATACTAGTATCATTAATTGGAGTTTCTGAATCTAATGCTCAAAAGATTTTGGATAAGCCATGGATTAAGGAAAACACTCCAACTAGAAGAGTTATTCCATATACACACGTTCGAGAGGCTGATGTAATGTGGCATAAGAGAATATGGAGAGAAATTGATTTACGTGAAAAGATTAATCATCCTTTGTATTACCCAACAACACCTATTCAAGATAGGTTAAGTCTTTATGATGTTATAAAAAAAGCTGTGACTGTTGAAAAAACCTTGAAAGCTTATGACCCTATTGATGATGAATTTACTGTGCCACTTACGGCAGCAGAGGCAGTTGGTAGAATGGGTGATTCTTTAACGATTATGCTCGAAGATGAATTCGGAGACCCAACTATTCCTTCGATTACTTATGCTCCTATTGAGTCACAAGACATTGTTAAATATAGGTTGAAGGAAGATTGGTTTTTTGATAACGAAAGATCGATTATGGATGTTAGAATAATGGGGATTTGTCCTTTCGCAACGGCTATTGCAGAAGATGGTTCGGTTAAAGGTATTAAACCTGTTTTTTGGGTGTATTTCCCTGAAGCTAGATATGTATTTGCTAACTATGATGTTTTTAACAGACAAAATGATGCTGAGAGAAGAACCTTTGAAGACATCTTTTGGAAAAGGATGTTTAATAGCTACATTTATAAAGAATCCAACGTATATGATAGAGATATCATAGAATATAAGGAAACTGCTCCCATTGAACTGTTATTTGAGGCAGAAAGAATTAAAGATGACCTATTTAAAATGGAACACGATTTATGGCATTTTTAAATTATTAATTCAATAAAAAAAGTCCGATGAAATTCATCGGACTTTTTTTATACTTTAAACATATTCTTTAACCTATTCTTCAGAAAAATTAATCAACATCTTTCGGTAAGCATTAAAAAGCTTAGATTTAGAAACAAAGCCAACATATTTTCCATTTTCTAAAACTGGTAAATTCCACGCGTTAGCTTTAGAAAATTTTTCCATTACAACATCCATATTATCATGAGAATCAATAATGTTTAAAGGTTGAACCATCAATGATTCAATTTTCACCTCATCATATAGTTCTGGCTTAAACATAATGTCTCTGATATCATCTAAAGAAATTATACCTAGTAATACGCCTTCATCATCAACTACAGGGAAAAGGTTCCTAGTTGAAGCTGAAACAACATTAACCAAATCTCCTAATGTGCAATTTGGAGCAATAATATTAAAGTCCCTTTCTACTTCAGATTCCAAATTCATCAGTGTTAGTACTGCTTTGTCTTTATGTCGGGTTAATAATTCTCCTCTTTTTGCCAATTGCATATTGTAAATAGAATGGGTAACAAAATATTTTGATGTTAAATAAGCTATAGCAGCAGTAATCATCAAAGGAATTATTAGCTCATAACCACTGGTTATTTCAGCTATTAAGAATAATGATGTAAGTGGAGCATGAAGCACCCCTGCAATTAAACCTGCCATCCCAACTAATGTAAAATTACTTTCAGATAAATTAGTTAAGCCTAGGTGATTTAATGTTTTTGCAAAAACAAACCCACTTGAGGCTCCTACAAATAAAGATGGGGCAAAAACTCCCCCTACCCCTCCAGCTCCAAAAGTAAGTGCTGTAGCGATAACTTTAAAAAGCATTAAGGCAAATAATAGCCCCAACATTAATAGTATGTTATCTTGTTGATCATAAAACAAACTATTATTAACAATACTGGTGTAGTTTCCAGAAAATAGCATTTTTATAGTTACAAAACCCTCTCCATATAATGGTGGAATAAAAAATATTAAAACTCCCAACAGTGACCCTCCGACCAGCAACCTTATAAATGGTTTTTTAAGTTTAGCAAAAAGGTCTTCAATAAACCAAAACATTTTGTTAAAATAAACTGATATAAGTCCAGTGAAAATGCCCAATAATATATAAAATGGGACATTTGAAGCCAAAAATTGATCTTGAATTTGAATGTTAAATAACACATTATCGCCTAACATCATTCTTGATGTTAAAGCTGCTGAAACTGAAGCCATCAAAAAAGGAATCATGGAAGCTAATGTTAAATCAAACATGAAAACTTCTAAAGCAAAAACCAAAGCCGCTATAGGGGCATTAAATATTCCCGACATAGCTCCAGCCGCTCCACATCCAATTAATAATGTGGTTGTTTTATAATCCATTTTTAAAAACCGTCCTAAATTAGACCCAAAAGCACTGCTCGTTCCAACTGTAGGACCCTCTAATCCAACAGAACCACCAAACCCTACAGTCAATGCACTGGTAATAACAGAAGCATATATGCCAAATGATTTTATTATACTGTTTTTCTTGGAAATAGCATATAACACTCCAGGAATACCATGTCCCACTGGTCTTCTAATAATATATTTTATTAAAATAACGGTAATACATAATCCTACTAAAGGAAATATAAAGTATAAATAATTATGAAAATGTTTAGTAACCCCTGATGATAAAAGTTCTTGTATAAAATGAACCGTATTTTTAATAAGTACTGCTGTTAATCCTGATAACAGACCAACTATTAAACTCAAAAAAAGTACAAAGTGTTTGTGTTGAATGTGTTTAACTCTCCAAATTAAAAATCGACTAAGCAAATTGCTCATATTAACAAATTACTTTTGGACAAGATGAACATCTCTCTGTGGAAATGGTATTTGAATGTTGTTTTCTCTAAATAACTTATCAATGGCAAATCTTAAGTCACTTTTGATAACTTCTATACTCCATGTTTCTAAAACCCAAAAGTTTAACTCAAAAATAAGAGCTGAATCTCCAAAGTCATTAAAAAAAACTAGTGGAATTGGCCTTTTAGATACTTGTTCATGTTCGTTAACACTGATAAGTAATAACTCCTTTACTTTCTCTACATCTGAGCCATAAGCAACTCCTACGACAACATTGAAACGTGTTATTTTTGTATTTGTACTCCAATTAATAACTTTCTCGTTGACTATTCTATTGTTAGGAACCACTATAAAAATACCATCTCTTGTTCTTATTAATGATGTTCTTAATTTAATTTCTTTTACTGTGCCAATTAGTCCATCAACCTCTAAAATATCACCCACTGCAACATTCCCTTCAAATAATATTATAATGCCAGATATTAAATCCTTGAAAACATCCTGTAGCGCAAATCCAATACCCAAGCCTAACGCTGCAAATACACCTAAAATTAAATTTATATTGATTCCTAAACTTTGAATCATTATAAAAAATCCAATGATGTAAATAATATATTTTAAAATTTGGGTTATAGAATTACTTCTTCCTTCATCTGTTAGTCCTTTCTTTTCTAATCTTTTTTTAACTACTAAATCAAGACTATGGGTTATCCCTTTAACTGCAAAAAATATAATGATAACCAAGAGAAGGTTATATACAGAAATTGAAAATGATCCTATTTCAAATAATTCAAACTCAAGAACTTTTTCAATGTATTTCATTTTATAACTTATTATTATCCAAATATAAACCTTTAACTAAAATTATTAGGTCACAAAGTTAGGAAGTTATTTTAACGCCTGTCCAATATCTTCAATAATATCACCCATGTGTTCCAGCCCAACGGAAATACGAATTAACCCAGGTAGAATTCCTACTTCTTGTCGTTCTTCTTCCGTTAATTTAGAGTGCGTGGTTGATGCCGGATGCGTAGCAATGGTTCGGGTATCTCCCAAATTAGCTGTAATGGAAATTAAATCCAGTTTGTCTAAAAACGTTTTTCCTTGTTCAAGCCCTCCTTTAATAATAAACGTTACAATTCCTCCTCCTGCTTTCATTTGTTTTTTGGCTATGGTATATTTTGGGTGAGACGGTAAAAAAGGATATTTCACCAACTCGACCTGAGGATGTTGTTCTAACCATTGAGCCAGTTTTAATGCATTTTCTGAATGCCTGTCCATACGAACCGCCAAGGTTTCCAAACTCTTGGAAATTACCCACGCATTAAATGGTGATAAAGCCGGTCCGGAATGGCGTGCAAAAGCCTGAATTTCGTCAATCAACGTTTGTTTTCCGGCAATTAATCCTCCCAATACTCTTCCCTGTCCATCCAAATATTTGGTGGCCGAATGAATCACCAGATCCACTCCATAGTTAATGGGTTGTTGCAAATAAGGAGTCGCAAAACAATTGTCTACGATATAAAGTAAATTGTGCTCTTTGGAAAAGTTTCCCAACCATTCTAAATCTAAAATATCCACTCCCGGATTGGTGGGCGTTTCTATAAAAACCAATTTGGTGTTTTCTTTTACAAAATTTTTCCAATTATCCGTATCATCAATATCCACATAAGTAAACGTTATTCCCCATTTAGGTAAAATCTTCGTTAAAATAGTATGGGATGAACCAAAGATGGAACGGCAAGCCAACACATGATCGCCTTGTTTTAGCAAAGCTCCAAAAGTGGTAAAAACCGCAGCCATTCCTGTAGCAGTTGCCCAACCAGCTTCCGCTCCTTCTAAAGCACAAATTTTTTCGATAAGTTCGGTTGTGTTTGGGTTTGAAAAACGACTGTAAATATTCCCATCCACCTCATCGGAGAACATGGCTCGCATTTGCTCTGCATCATCAAATACAAAACTAGAGGTTAAGTGTAATGGAGTGGAATGCTCGTTAAATTGTGAGCGTTCACTTTGGGTTCGGATCGCTAATGTTTCAAAGTTTTTCATGGGTTTTTTGTATTTGTCATACCGACCGAAGCGGAGGTATCTTTCAATTTTTGTGTAATTAATTCAAAAGATTCCTCTGTTACGCTGCACTCTAATCGGAATGACATTAGTAATTCTATTTCAATTCATACGTATTTGTAATTTCTATTGCTGCGTTTAAACTCATTGCTACTGAGCAGTATGTGGTTAATGCTAATTCAATAGCTCTTTCAACTTGAGAGGCTTCTAAATTTCCAGCTAAAATAAAATGAAGATTAATCCTCTTAAAAGCTTTAGCTGGAGTTTCATCCCTAGTCGCAGCAACCTCAACCTCACAATCAATTAATTCTTGTCTTTGTTTTTTTAAGATCAACCCTAAATCAATGCTTGCACAACCTGCTAATCCCATTAGCACTAATTCCATAGGGCGAATTCCTTTGCCTTCCCCACCAATTGTCGGGTTAGCATCAATGTTAACTAAAAGATCTTCTTCATTTAAAGCTTCGTAATGGAAAGCTTGATTAACTCTTTTTAAATTTACTTTCATAGTTTTTTTGTTTTGTCATACCGACCAATGCGGAGGTATCTTCTTAATTATGTTGTTATTTGTAAAAAGATTCCTCGGCTGCGCTCAGAATGACATTTACTAAAGATGCAACCCACATTCTGTTTTTGGATTATTATTCCACCTGCCACTTCTGTCCTTTCCGGGCAAGGTACAATGCTTACATCCTATTGATGAATAACCCTTTGCGACTAATGGATGGAAAGGTAATTTATTTGCTGTAATGTATTTTTCTCTTTCCTTTTTAGTTACATCCAATAAGGGATAAAATTTTAAAATTCCTCCACGTTCCTCAAAAATACCCAATGAAGCTCTGTGGTCAGATTGCCATTCCATTAATCCGGAAACCCAAACAGTAAAACGTTCTTTAATGATTTCCAATGGTTTTACTTTATTAATACTACAACATAAGTTAGGGTCCTTTTTCCAGGTTTCATCAGCAGTTGTAAAATCATGTTCCCATTTTTCTGCTCGAATGTCTTCTACATTTAATCCGTATAACTCCGTTAATTTTTGTTTGTATGCTAATGTATCCTCAAAATGATAACCTGTATTAATAAAGTATATTTTTTGATCAGGATTGATTTGAGCAAACTCCCTTAACAAGAATGCCGAAGTTGCTGCAAAAGAGGAAGTCAACATCACATCTTCTGCCTTAAAATCTATATACAATTCTGTTATTCTTTGCGGAATACTTAATTGATTGTATTTAAGATTTAAACGCTTTATTTCTGATAAACTAAATGTATTTTTTTTACTTAAAATTTCCATTTTATGCTAATATTAATTCTTCTTGATAAGAAGATTTTGTTAGTTTGTTTATTAAATCCCTATCCTCAATTGCCAAAACTGAGATCCTCTCTTTTTGAAGTTTTATTTTATTGGCTTTTAACTCTTCAATACTTACTTCTACCAAAAATTGTTTATTATAATTATCTAAAGTGAAAATATTGGTTATTTCCAATTCCAACTCTTTAATGTCTATGGATTTATTTACTGAAATAATAACCGTTATTTTATTGTCATTGGAAAATTGATAATTGCTCGTCCTCAATTTTTTATAATCGTATTTGTAATCATTATCAATGGCTTTTAAATCAGCATAAACCATCGAACCTGTTGGTAAGCTTCCTGCTCCTTTGCCTTTGTAAAATTGTTTTCCGATGTTTTCCGATTTTATTACAACTCCGTTGAATTCATTTTCTACATCGTACAAATCATTGTGAACATTAATTAATGTTGGCAAAACGGTTAAACTTAATTCATCTTCAACCAAAGAAACTTTTGCGACTAACTTAATTTTTAAATTGTTTTTCTGAGCAAATTTTATATCTGATTCAGAAATGGATTGTATTCCAATATTCAAGATCTCTTCTGGTTTAATTATTTTACCAAAAGCATGAACTGTTAATATAACCAGCTTATAAAGCGAGTCAAAACCTCCGACATCAGAAGTTGGATTTGCTTCCGCAAAACCTAATTCTTGTGCTTGAGCTAATGCTTCTTCATAACAAAGATTTTCATTAAAAATTTTACTTAGAATGTAATTGGATGAGCCATTAAAAATTCCTTTTATTTCTTGTATCGGCTCATTGGCATAAAAATCATTAAGCACTCTGATAATAGGAATACTTCCACAAACGGCCCCTTCATAAAGGAATATTCCCTTGTTGGTTTTTTCAACCTCAATCAACTCAGCTAAATTTTCTGCTATCAATTTTTTGTTGGCTGATATTACTTTTTTACCGATTTCTAAATTTTCGGCAACAATTCCATACGCTTCTTCTGGCGAACTAATCAATTCCAATATTACATCCATGTCTCTGTCACGAACGGTTTTATCATTTGTACATTCAATAATTGAAGGTACATTTTTACGCTTTTTAGTATCATCTTTAACGATGATCGTATGTAGGCGTTTAGCATCTTCATTGTTTCCTAAATAAAGTTGAAACCCCTGGCCTACAACACCAAATCCGTATAACTTAATTTTATTTGTTCTCATATCTTTTATTTTTTTATATTCATCCTTCGACAGGCTCAGGATGACATTGAAAGATTATACTGCTAATTTTAAATGTTTAACTTCTTTATTATTTTGATAGAATTTTTCAAATTTTCTTTTTAGTTGTTCTGTTTCAATTAAGAACCCATCATGTCCATACAAGGAGTCTACAATGGATAATTGACTATTTTCTATTCCATCGGCTAAAACTTTAGCTTCTGAAACAGGAAACAGTATGTCTGAACTGATTGCAATTATCAATGTTTTGGCTTTTACTACACTCAATGCTTCTTTAACACTCTTTCTACCCCTGCCAACATTATGGCTGTCCATAGTTTTAGATAAATAGTAATAAGAAAAAGCATTAAACCGCCCTACCAATTTTTGACCCTGATAATTTTGATAACTCGAGGCTTTAAAATCATCGGTTAGCTCATTATTATCTTCCTGTGAAGCAGAATAAGTTTCGTAATTTCTGTAACTCAATAATGCTATTGAACGGGCAGCTTTTAATCCTTTTAATCCTGCATCATCCGAATAAGAATGCCAAGTTCTATCTGCCTTAATGGCTAATCTCTGACTTTCATTAAAAGCCTTTCCCCAGGGGGAATGCTGTGCATTTGTAGCTACCAAAAATAAGTTTTCAATTAAATTGGGTTGTAGAATAGCCCATTCCACAGCTTGTTGACCTCCCAATGAACCTCCAATAAGTGTGTGGATTTTTTCTATTTCTAAATGTGCTCTCAACAAATCCAATCCATTAACGATATCTCTAATGGTTATCTCCGGAAAATTATGATAATAAGGGTTTTCTGTATCAGGGTTTATTGAAAGCGGTCCTGTAGAACCATAACAGGAACCTAAAGTATTAACGCAAATAAGAAAGTGTTCTTGTGGATTAAAGAATTTGCCTTTTCCAACTAAACCGTTCCACCATTCTTCAGGATTCGAATTTGCGGTTAACGCATGTGTAATCCATACCACATTACTTTTATTAGCATTCAATTTCCCAAAGGTAGTATAACCTAAGCTTAACCCTTGAAGTTTTCTGCCAGATTCTAACTGAAAGTGCTTATTGTATTTATATATTTTGGTACTCATATTATTTAATTAAAGATTTGAATAATAAGATGTTAGTGAATCTACGTTTTGCAGAAACAATCACTCTTAATTCACGAAAATTTGAGAAAAGAATGATGCTTAATTGCTGCAGCAACAGCACACGCTATGCATCATAAAATCTTTAATTAAATAATTATTGCAACCAGGTTGGTTATAAACGTTTGTTCTTTTGATTTTTGTTTTCATTTTGCAATTTTTTATATTTTCCCAACATCGGGATAGGAATTGGCACCTGTTTTCCAATCTCGTTTTATGGAGACTTTTAGTTGGTTGCCAGAAGGTCATAGAGCCTAATCTCTCGCTTCTTCTTTATAAACAATTACAAATCACAGGTTGTGATATATAATCGAATTTCGAGGCAAATGTAAATATTATTTTGTAAAAATAAAGATTAATACTTTTTATTTTGAATTAGGTGTTAAATATTAATCTTAAAGAATATAATTTGGTATTCTATTTTAAGATAATCCTCCCCAATTTAGCCGCTATTTGCTTTTTTATTTGTTGAAGATTCATCTGCTCTTGCATTAATTGAAAATGCTCCTCTTCTGATTTTTCAACTTTTAATTGTTCTTGATTATATAAAATAAGTTGGGTAAGCTTACTCAGTTTAAAAGCATACAATGTATTGAGAACTGCTTTTTTTAATTGCTGGTCTTCAGTATTCGTAAATATTTTATGGGTTTCCCAATTAGGGCTTAATTCGTGTTGATTTGAAAAAATATTTATTGCAAACTGACTAATATCTTGATCAGGATTATTAATAAAGTCTTGGTGCGAAGGCAATTTTTCATTGTTTAATTCTTCAACATAAAAATTAAATACTTTTTGGTAAGTTTTATTTTCAAATGAAATATTATCACTATTAACTCCTGTTATTATATACAATGCGATAGAAACTTCTTCCAAAACAGTTTCTTTTTCTTCAACAACAGATTCTACCTTTATTGTTTTATCACCATAATTAACTAACAAACGGATTATATCTCTTTCCCAATGTTCTATGTCATTAACCGTATCTCCAGATTTTTCCTCGGTAATAGGAGCATAATCTTCTACAATTTCTGAAACCGATTGGTTTGTTTTTTTTGAGAAATTGCTCCTTAGGATTTTATTGGTCTCGTTAATCAAAGCCTGCTCTGGAACATCTAACAAACTACTGCACTCTTTAGTGTAAACTGACCTTTTAATTTGGTCTGGAATAATAGCAATGCTTCCAACAATGTCTTTTATTAATTCTGCTTTTTTTATGGGGTCATTGCCAACTTCCTCAATTAAAACATCCGTTTTAAATCTTATAAAATCCTGAGCGTTTTTGGTAATGTATTTTTTTAATTCTTCTGTTGTATGGCTTTTTGCATAAGAATCCGGATCTTCTCCTTCCGGAAACAAAACAATCCGCACGTTCATTCCTTCTTGCAAAATCATATCAATACCACGAAAAGAAGCTTTTAAGCCTGCTGCATCACCATCGTATAAAATGGTAATATTGGGAGTAAATCTTCTTATCAACCTTATCTGACCTTCCGTTAAAGATGTTCCCGAAGAAGAAACTACGTTTTCTACGCCAGCTTGGTATAAAGAAATAACATCCGTATAACCTTCAACCAAATAACAAATATCCTCTTGAGTAATGGCTTTCTTCGCTGTGTAAATTCCATACAGCACCTTGCTTTTGTTATAAATATCAGATTCTGGAGAGTTTAAATATTTAGCCGCTTTATCATCCGATTTTAAAATTCTCCCTCCAAAACCTAAAACACGACCAGATAAATTATGAATTGGAAATATGACCCTCCCTTTAAACCGATCAAATTTCTTATCTTCTTTAACTATGGTTAAGCCTGATTTTTCGAGGTATTTAATATTATGACCTGCTTTTTCTGCTTCATCAGTAAAAGCAGACCAAGCATCAGGGTTATACCCTAATTGAAATTTATCAATAATATCTTCCCTAAAGCTTCTTTCTAGGAAATAACTTAGACCAATTGCCTTACCTTCATCAGATTCATGTAATTGCCTTTTGAAATAATCGGCAGCATAATTCGAAACAACGTATAAACTTTCTCGCTCATCAGCTGCTTCCTTTTGTTCATCGGTTAGCTCCTCTTCTTCAATTTCTATGTTGTATTTACGAGCAATAAATTTCAGGGCTTCGGGGTAAGAATAGTGCTCATGCTCCATCACAAAATTAATAGAATTTCCTGCCTTTCCACACCCAAAACATTTATAAATACCTTTAGCTGGAGATACTGTAAACGATGGTGTTTTTTCATTGTGAAAAGGGCAGTTTCCCAAAAAATTTGCTCCTCTTTTTTTTAAAGGCACAAATTCTCCAACCACATCCTCAATAATTGCAGCTTCAAAAATTTCGTCTATGGTCTGTTTAGGTATCATTAAAAATCTTTCTCTTGTATTAATTTGCCTTGCTCATTATAAAATTTCCAATGCCCTACTTCTTTATCGTTGTTATATTGTCCTTCATAGCGTAAATTTCCATTCGGGAAATAAACTTTAGCTGCTCCTTCTCTTAATCCAGCCTTAAACATTCCTTCACTCTGCAACTGCTCATTGTTAAAATAAGCTTTCCATACACCTTCTCTCTTTCCATTCAAAAATTTTCCTACCATTTTTAATTTCCCATTTTGGTAAAAATATTTTTCTTCAATTTTTACTTCTACACCTTCTATTTCTTGAAAATAACTAATCTTTTTAGGTTGATTATCAGGATAAGTCTCTTCAATTTTTTCGACAATGGGGCTTTCGCATGCCATTAAAAAAATGATGATAATTAAATAAAATATTCTGTTCATATTATTTGGTTCTTTCCGTTGTATAAATTACTAATTCTGCTAAAGCTTTATTTGCCTCATTTTGCTCAAATTCTTTTAAAATAGCTAATGCCTTATTTTTAAAAT
>JBFIEB010000018.1:0-17138 GCA_041603555.1 Vicingaceae bacterium | reverse complement strand
GATGCAAGGTTAATGGCCGAAACATTTTCTATAACTGGGGGTCCTCCATTATATACGTATTGAATATCAAATGAAGTAATGTTATTTGTTCCTAAATTTCTAACCGTAGCACTTACTGCAGGAGTTGAACCAACAACACCATTTAATTGAGACACTAAAGTTACCCCACCATTAACTGGAGGTAAACTTGCAGGCACATGATTATAAGTCACGTCATCTATGTAGAATCCAGAAATATTGTTTCCACCTTCAGTAGTCGGATTTGTAGGATATAAATCTAAAATACCAATTGAATTGGTTGGGTTAGAAAAGCTTCCTTGACTAATATTATCAATAAATAACTCCCAGTTATTAGCAGTTAAATCAATATCAATTCTCAAAGTAAACCAAGTTCCTGTTGGATAAGTTGTTGTTAAATATGGAGTTCCTCCATTAGACAATTTTAAAGTTCCATTGTCTAACATAAAACAATCAATTGCCCAAACAGCACCTACCACCCATGTCTCTTGCATGTTAAAGTAAGCTCCCTTGCCCGTTTCAACAAATACTTCCATTTCCAAAGAGAAATCTCCTGATGTATAAACATTGGCATATCGTAAAATGATATCCTCAGGGCCACCACCATTAGAAGCAAAATAAAGTGAATTATTTCCACTTTGTGCATTAGCATTAGAAATATCAACATCTTCAGCTAAGGTATATGGTGACGTCCATGTATCCCAATCTACAGAATTCTGAGCAACTAATTTTTGCCCTGCAACATAGGATTCAAAATCGTCTGTGAATATTTGTGAGAATAACGATGCTGAAAAAACAATCGCTGCTCCCGTTAGTAAAATTTTTTTCATTTTTTTATAGTTTAGTTAGTAATTTGATTCGACAAGATATTAAATAAAGTGGACAAGAATCTGATTAATATTCTTTATTATTAAATTGCTAACAAAGTTTTTTATGTTAAAACCTTTGTCTATGTTCACAAATACCATATTATTAGCAATTAAATATTGTAATCCTAAACCCTTCTATTTCATGAGCGTTAATGACCCTTTTTTAGAAATTCCATTAATATCAATTATATAAAAGTATGTTCCTGCTGGAACTAAAGCCCCTGATGTCGTTCTTCCATCCCATCCACTATTTTGTCCATTAGAATCATATACCTTCATTCCCCAACGATTGAAAACTTGAATGGATGTACAATTACTTACCTCAGAAGGTAAATCAACTTTAAACAAATCATTCATTCCATCTCCATTCGGAGTTAAAATAGTGGGAGGTATTAGGTTAAAATAATCCTCAAAATCACCAGCTGTTATAGGGAAAGTAGAGGTATCTGTACATGATCCAGGACTATAAGCAGTTAGTATTATTACATAAGAATGACCATAAGGGAAAGTATGTGTTGGGTTAATTTCATTTGACTCCTCTCCATCTCCAAAATCCCATAAATATGTAGTAGATCCGAAACTTAAATTGGTAAACTCTGCAGATATGCCTTCACAAACCGGTGTTGTTATTACTGAAAAGCTAGCGTTAGGTTTTGGCTCTGCTGTTACTATTATTGAGGTAGTATCTACACAACCATTTGTATCGGTAACCGTAACTAAATATGTTATTGTTACTTGAGTAGTAGTAATAGGGTTAAATATAGTTGTACTTGATAAGTCTGTTGCAGGAGACCATAAGTAAGTTGCGCCAGGAGGACCATTAACAGTAAGTTGTAGCGCCTCTCCAATACATATAATAGTATCTGTTAAATCGGTAATGTTAAGCTGATTTACAGTAACCGTTACACTGTCAGTATTAGAACACCCTAAGCCTCCAGTTCCAGTTACAATATAAGTAGTTGTAACAACAGGAAATGCCATAGGATTTGCTATTGTATCATTTGATAATCCGGTAGAAGGTGTCCATACATAAGATACTCCTCCTGTAGCAGTTAATTGGATAGAATCGCCTATACAAACACTTGTTGCAGCGCCAGCAGAAATAGTTGGCAAAGGATTAACATTTACAATAACTGAATCGAATGCAGCACATCCGTTTGTATCAGTTACAAATACTATATATTCTGTAGTGTCACTTGGGAAAGCTATAGGATTAAATATAGTAGAATCTGTCAAGCTTCCTCCTGGAGTCCACGAGTAAGATAGTCCTCCCGTTGCTGTTAATTGAACAGAATCGCCAAAGCATATATCAACATCGGTTCCTGCGGTAACGATAGGTAAAGGGTTAACTGTTATGGTAACAGAATCAATAGCTGTACATGTATCATTAGTCGCAACTACATAATAAGTAGTGGTTACTGTAGGAAATGCCATTGGATTTGGCAAAGTATCGTTATCTAAGGTTCCTCCATTAGGGAACCATGAAAAAGAAGTACCATTAGGTGATGTTGGATTCCCTCCAAGCATAACTGTATCTCCCGCACATATTGTTGTATCAGTTCCTGGATCTATTGGCACCTCATCGTCAACTATTATTTGTAAGGTATCTGAACTAGAACATCCATTTGTATCAAATCCTATAACAATATAAATTGTGGTATCTAAAGGAGAAGCCCAAGGATTAGCTATAGTTGTATCACTAAGTCCTAAAGAAGGAGTCCATAAATAACTAACTCCTCCAGTAACATTCAATTGAATAGAATCTCCCGAACAAAGCCATAAATCAGGCCCAGCATTAATTAAAGGCAATGGATTAATTGTTATGTTAATGCTTGCTGTATCAACGCAATTGTTTCCATCAGTTACAGTAACTAGATATGTTGTGTTAGTCGTTGGACATGCGATTGGATTAAATATTGTGGAGTCTGAAAGTGTTCCTCCTGGCATCCATAAATACCCTGTTCCACCTGCAGCATTCAATTGAGCACAATCTCCTAAACAAAGAGTAGTATCATTGCTTGTAGTGATTACTGGAAGAGTATTTACTGTAATAATTAAACTATCCATATTAATACACCCATTTGTGTCCGTTCCCATAACAAAATAAGTTGTTGTTGTTGTTGGAAAAACAAAAGGATTTGCAATAGATGTATCAGTAATATTTACATTCGGAGTCCAAGCATATGAAGTTGCTCCAGTTGCATTCAATTGAATAGAGTCTCCTATACAAATTGAAGTATCTATACCTGCATCAACAACTGGTAATGGATCAATAGTAATGGTTACGCTTGCTGTATCAGAACAACTATTCCCATCTGTTACGGTAACTGTATAAGTAGTGGTTACTGTTGGGCAAGCTAAAGGATTAAATATTGTAGAATCTGAAAGAGTTGCTCCAGGAGACCATAAATAAGCTGTTCCACCTGTAGCATTTAATTGAGCACAAGTTCCTATACAAACAGCAGTATCATTACTGGTTGTTATGGTTGGCAATGGATTGATTGTTATAGTTGTACTAGCAGTATCCATACAGCCATTCCCATCTGTTCCTGTAACCAAATATGTTGTTGTTATTAATGGACATGCTACGGGATTAAATATAGTGTCATTTGATAAACCAGTACTTGGTGTCCAAACATATGAAACTCCACCTGTTGAATTCAATTGATAACAATCTCCTATACATAAACTAGTGTCATTACTTGACGTAATTATTGGTAATGGATTTATTGAAATTAATACACTGTCCATACTAACACAACCATTCGTATCAGTTACTATAACAATATATTCAGTTGGGTTAATTGTTGGCGTAGCTGTTGGATTTGCCAAAGTATCATCATCTAAAGAAGCAGACGGTGTCCAAAGGTATGACGAGCCAAAAGGACCTGTTGGATTTCCTCCAATTATTAAAGATGTTCCATCACAAACAGTAGTATCTGGTCCAGCATCAGCAAATGGTAAAGCATTAACAGTAATTGTAACGGTATCAGCAGCTATACAGCCATTACTATCTGTAACCACAACAATGTAAGTAGTTGTAACCAATGGTAAAGCAGTTGGATTAGCTAAAGTATCATCATCAAGTGAAACTGAAGGAGTCCATACGTATGAAGAACCAGCAGGACCGGTAGGAGCTCCACCTATAATTATTGAATCTCCAATACAAATAGCTTGATCTAATCCTGCATCCACTATTGGTAATGGATTTATTGAAATTGTTACGCTTGCTGTATCAAAACAGCCATTAGCATCTGTTCCAGTTACTATGTATGTTGTAGTTACTAATGGGCAAGCAACAGGGTTTGAAATTGTATCATTTGATAATCCTGTACTTGGTGTCCAAACATACGAGATGGCACCAAATGCATTTAATTGAACACAGGTTCCTATACAAACGGAAGTGTCATTATTTGTAGTTATAACTGGTAAAGGATTAACCGTTATTAACATAGTATCCATAGCTATACAGCCATTTGAATCGGTAACAGTTACAATATATTGAGTAGTTACTAAAGGCGTAGCAAGTGGATTAGCTAAAGTATCATCGTTCAATGAAGCAGAGGGAACCCATAAATAACTTGCGCTTGCTGGTCCTGTTGGACTACCTCCTATAATTACAGACTCTCCTAGACAAATGGTAGTATCTGGTCCAGCATCTACTATTGGAGCAGGGTTTATTGTTACCGTAATTACGTCAAAATCTGTACATCCATTTGTGTCTGTAACAACAACAGTATAAGTAGTTGTTACAAGAGGTGTTGCAGTTGGATTGGCTAAAGTAGTATCATTTAAAGTTGCGGAAGGCGTCCAAGCATAAGTAGATCCGACTGGACCGGTTGGAGCTCCTCCAATAACAACAGACCCTACAACACAAATTGACTGATCAGGTCCAGCATCTACTATTGGTAAAGGATTTATAGTTATAGTTACTGTATCTGTACTAGCACAACCTGTAGTATCGGTTCCTGTTACAACATAAGTAGTAGTTACTAATGGACACGCTAAAGGATTTGCTATTGTATCATTTGATAATCCTGTACTTGGTGTCCAAACATACGAAGTTGAACCCGTAGCAATTAATTGAACACAATTTCCATCACAAACAGCAGTATCATTATTAGTAACCACTGTTGGAAGCGGAATTACACTTACTGTTAAACTGTCTTGGCTAAGGCAAAGTGATGGGTTTGCAACATCTAAATAATAAGTTGTTGTAACAATAGGACATGCAATCGGATTAGCTAAGGTGGAATCAGAAAGTGTAGCCCCAGGTGTCCATAGATAAGTGGTTCCCCCAGATGCCGAAATTTGTATACAATCACCAGCACAAACACTTGTGTCTCCACTCATAATTATAACAGGCAATGTATCTACGGTAACCGTAACACTATCCATTCCTATACAGCCCAATGAATCGGTAACAGTTACAAAATATGTCGTGGTTACAGTTGGTGTTGCTATCGGATTAAATATTGCTGTATCAGAAAGCCCAGTTGAAGGCGACCATGAATAATCTATTCCTCCAGAAGCATTTAACTGGGTCGAGTCTCCTAAGCAAATTGAGGTATCAGGCCCTGCATCAATATTTGTGGAGCCAACAGTAACTACTACAGTATCCATAGTAATACATGATCCATTGTCGACAGCAACAATATAGGTTGTAGTTGTATTAGGCCAAACTAACGGATTAGCTAAAGATGAATCATTCATATTTACAGAAGGTGTCCATAAAAATGAATTTCCAAAAGGACCTGTAGGACTACCACCTATCTGAACCGTATCTCCTAAACAAATCGTAGTATCAAGTCCAGCGTCAGCTGGAGGAATGGGTATAATAGTAACAACTGTATCTATTATAGCCGAAGGACATCCACAATCACTTATGGCATTTACAGCTACTGTTCCTGCCCCTATTGCTGGCCAGTTAATAGTAACACAAGAAGACCCTTGACCAGAAACAATAGTTCCATTTGTAACCGTCCAATTAAATGTAAACCCAGGTATAGTGTCTACACAATAGGTGCCATTAGAATTAAGACAAATTAAAGGTGGTCCAGTAATAGAGTCAGGTGGAGTTGGCGGGTCAACGGTAATTTCGTAAACGACATTTGTTGTTTTTGGAGGGCAACCGTTATCAGTTGCAGAAGTAGTAAATAAATACGGTAATGCCTGAGCGGTTCCACAAGACGTTATCCAATTAAAATTTGCTGTAACAGTAGAATCACCTATAACCAATGAATCAATAGTTGCAGCTGGATTGACAAACGAAGTATCAAAAATTTGACCAGAAGTGGCTAAGGTTAGGCTGTCTCCATTTTGGTCAACAAAAATAATTGGGAAAGATAAAGTGTCGCATTCTGTAATAGTATATTGTGTTTGTCCACTACCTGATAAAGCAGATAAATTAGGAGCGGGATTTGGTGGACAATTTATTACCAAGAGCTGTAAATCCCTTCGAGTTATACCTATAACATTTCCATTTCTAATTTCTTTAATCTCCACGGCTACAACATAATTACCAATATTTGGTGCCAAATATTGGGTTAAACCCGTAGATCCATTGATAAAAAAATACCCTCCTGCTCCAAAAGGTTGTGTAACATTATATCCCGCAGCATAAGTTACAGGTGTTACCGGCCAAGACAATGCAGCTGGTGAACTGGTTGCAGCTGCATTCATAGGCTCAACAAAAGAAAATACCAACTGGTCTCCATCAGGATCAATAGCTGTATTTAAAATTGAAACAGTGTCATTCGCACATAAAAAAGGAACAGGGTCATCTGAAAATACAGGGGAACTATTGTTAACTAATGTTGGAGGAATGTAAGCATGAAATGCCATTGCTTGTGCTCCTGCATTAAGTAGGTTTGTAATAGATGCATTACGTGCAAAATTGTCAAAATATAAATGATACCCAGTAAAACTTAATGGTAAATCAACAGTTGCTTCATATCTTCCGTAGTATATACAAACATTTTGACCAATTGCACAATTGGCTGCAATGGGTGGTTCTACTAAATGTGAATCTACAAGAGCTAATGCTACTTCATCATTTGGAGCAGGTAAATTTACTTTATTCCCTCCAAGCATTGGAGTTGTAGCAGAAACATCATGATCGTAAATAGAAACTTGTTGAAATGCAACTGGCAAAGGTACTGCAGAAAATTGATCACAGTTATTATAAACGGTTAAGATTAATTTATAACGATATTCAGTACCAAATTGACCAAGGTATTCGTAACCTAAACTTCCACCTACTAAATGTGAGGCTGACACGTTTCCAGCAAGAGCTAAAAATAAAATGCCATATATTAATTTTTTTATCATCGATATTATTGAATAGTTATTTTCTTAGAAATCACCCCTTCATCATTCATTATATTTAAGAAATATAATCCATTAGGCAAATGGCTAAGGTTTAATTTTATTAAGTTAGTAGTGGTTTGTTCAGTTTTAAATAAAACGGATTGCCCCATCGTATTATATATAATGACCTCTTTAATGTTTAAGTTTTTGTTAGATTTAATATTAACAATACCTGTAGAAGGGTTTGGGAAAACTGTAAAGCCATCTTCATGATTAACTTCATTAAGGCCAACAGTACAAGACCAGTTCAGTCCAAATCCTGGGTCAGTAGCAAAGCCATTAGTTTTTTGCCTAATTGTAATACTTCCTCCAGTTGAATTAATTATTCCAGGATTAGCGTTGCCAGTATGCTTAGAAATTAATGGGCTAGCTATTGAAGGTCCATCATAAATATATAAAGTATCTCCCGGTTGCGTTGTTCTGAAATCAAAAAAGAAGAAATTTAAACTTACCTGGGTAGCTGATGTAGGCTGAATAACAAAAATTCCATCGGTATTGTTTGAATAATTTCCTGAAACTCCTCCATCATCATATAATGTTCCATTACATGCAGTAGATGAGGCAACTCCATTGGGTGGCATGTTTACAACACAACTTACATTAATATAATTAACAGCTGCAATAGAATCTTGTCCAAAAGCATTAGTAACAACTAGACTAACTGTATAAAATCCTGGGGTTGCATAAAGATGACAAGGATTTTGCAGCGTGCTAGTATTTCCATCTCCAAAATACCATAACCAACCAATAGGTGCTCCTATTGATAAATCAGTAAAACAAACTGAATCTGAACATGTTGTTGTCGGTGTTCCTGTAAAAAACCCAGTTGGTGGAGAAGTATTTTGTTGAATTATCACTCCATAATCTTCAGTCTGACCAAAATCATTAGCATCACAAGATGATTGTAATGCACCAACAACATCAGAAGAAATTCTCATTCTCAAAGCTGTATTTAAAACTGCTCCTGTAGGAATAATATAATTAATAAATGGATCAAATACTCCAGTAACATCCATAATCAATTCGTTGGTGTTATTAAATGATCCATCATTATTAAAGTCTATCCAAACTCTTGTGTCTTGAGCATTATTGAGCCCTGTTTTTACTGAGAGAAGATAACTTATACCCTCCATAACAGTGGTAGTATTAGTACATGAATAATCTTTATATCCCTCAACCCCATCAAGTGTAGAATTACTTATTGTATTAAAATCTACTTGTAAAATTCCGTATCCACAACAATATGCTGAAGTAGCAGGAGTACAAGCTGCAGCTGATAGCTGATTGGCTGTATTCACAGTAACATAACTTACAATCGAATCAGTATTACTTCCATTTCCATTTGAAACGGTCAATATAATTGTATATACACCATCTACAGTGTAGGTATGGCAAGGACTCTGCTGAAAAGAAGTATTCCCATCACCGAATTGCCACAACCACCCCGTTGGAGCATTTAAAGAAAGATCTGTAAAACAAACTGTTCCACTACATGTTGTTGTTGGTGAAGCAGAGAAAACTGGAGTAGGAGGATTTGGGTTTGAGGTAATGATTACTGTAAAATCTTCAGCTTGTCCGTAATCAAGGTTTGAGCAAGATGTTGGTGGAGCACTAAAATCATAATCTGCAGAAACTCTCATTCTTAAAGGAGTATTTAAAACTGCTCCTACTGGAATACTAACACTTCCTGAAGTATTTAATTGTGAAGATGCTGTAAAAACTCTTTCAGTTACATCATTCAATACCCCATCATTGTTAAAATCAATCCATGCGGCATAATTTTGAGTTGATGAAGCTGCTGTTTGGATAGATAATGTATAATTTTGACCCTCGAATACTGTTGTTTGAGTGCAAGTAAAATCGCTATAACCATCTACACCATCATTCGAGTTGTTATTAATAGTATTGAAAGTAACATTTGTCATTCCAAAGCCACAACAATAAGTTAAAGTGTTAGGCGTACATGATGCTGGAATTGGAGTCGGAGCAGATAAATTAACGGTTATATAATTATTAAAAGTAATTGTGTCGCAACCAAACGCGTTACAAGCAATTAATGAAACAGTATATACTCCATTGGCCAAATAAGTATGGCTTGGGTTTTGAGCTGTTGAGGTATCCCCATCTCCAAAATCCCACAACCAGCTAGTAGGGTTATTAAGTGATAAATCACTAAAGTTTACTAGCCCAGAACAAGTAAAAGTAGAATTAGATGCAAAATTAGCAATTGGAGGAATGGCGGCAACATTCCAATCAAAAATCATATTTGGCCTATTATTAACAGATGCAGTTTGAAATGGAGAGCCGCAAACAGTAGTGTTGTCAGCTCTATAATAAAGTGTACTTGTGAAGGCGGTGGATGACATGTAAGTTAACGCATTTAACGTAAATGAAGTATTATTAAAACATGTTTCCACCAATATGTTAGAAGTTCCATCCCAATAAAATGGGGCACCAAAAACATGTGTGTTTAACCCTAATATTTCGGTATAAGTTTGTGGTGTAAAAACTGTAGTTAAACCTGTTTCAAATACAGTTAATGATGAAGTTAATGTGTTTTTCATAGCAATTGTGAACCCTTGTAATGCTACATTATTTGTGTCAGCCACATCAAAAGATAAACTATTAATGTTTCCAGCTGACATTCCTGCGGCATTTAATTCTGCTGCTGTAATTAAAAATTGATGTTTAGCTCCAAAAAACCAATTCCCATATGGGGCGGGATAAGAACCAGGAGCATTTGTAGCTGTTCCTGTACCAATAGTAATAGTAGTTGCGTTTAGATATGTACTAAACATAGTTGAAAATATTAACGCGATAAAAACTAAACCCTTGTGCATTTTCATATTATGAATTTTTTAGAATCGGACAATTTATGCAAACATCTCATTAAAACAAAACTTTTTAGAATCATTTTAATGCAGGAATAACATTGCTAAGATGTTTTATTTGACCATTAAGTTGCATCCGTAAAAAGAAATAACTAACTCTTTTTAATTTTTGATTCTATAATTGAGGTAGAATACCCCTCCACAAACTTTATTACCCCAACTTTTCCTTGATTATTTTTTACAATATCAGCACCCACAATATATTTTGAGTTTTGAGTATCAGTTTCTGAAGCATCATAATCACCACCCTTAATTAAAACATTAGGAATTATTTTTGAAATTAAATCTATTGGGGTTTCATCATTAAATATAATTACTGCATTTACAAATGACAAAGAGGCAATTATTAGTGCTCTTGAATTTTCATCTTGTAATGGGCGAGAATCACCTTTATTTAAATTTTTAACTGAACTATCGGAATTAATTGCAACAATAAATCTGTCTCCAAAATCAGCAGCTTGCGCTAAATATTCAATATGCCCGCGATGTAAAATATCGAAAACCCCATTGGTAAAAACTACTTTTTGATTTGATAGTTTCCATGACTTTACTTTTTGTAAAAGAGGATCTTCAGTAAAGATTTTTTGCTTAATGTCCAACAATTTTTCACTCATTCAGTTACCATTTTTTTTCGATTAAATCGGGGGATTAACATGAATGATATTAATCCAACAGAAACTAACATGGCACTTTGAGCGACCCAAACTGCCCATCCAAAACCATAACCAACATCTGCTAGTCCATATAAAGCTAACACAGCACTTATCCCTAAAGGATAAGCACCTATGCCGCCATTAGTTAGGGCAATGCTTAACCCTCCAACAACAAAAGCGGTAAATATTCCAGAAAAAGGAACTTTTGATAATTCTGGTAAAGCATAAAATGTTACCTGAAACATCATAAAATACATAATCCAAATAAAAAAAGTATGGCCTATATAGAACCATTTCTTCTCCATTGTAAATATTGTTTTTATGCCTTCTAAAATACCACGGATGAACTCTTTTATTGTTAATATAATTGAATTATTGGATTTTTTTAAAATGATTAACCCAACGACACCAATAACCATAATCCCAATCAATATTCCAATATTGGTAGATGTAAATTTATTTTTTCCATGAGATAAGGTTTCTACTATTAAGTCTGCCTGTAGCAAAAACGCTAAAAGAATAGAGGTCAACAATAAAATAAAATCTGCGACCCTTTCAGCAATAACAGTTCCTACCAATTTAGTAAATGACATGTTTTCATATCTTGACATCAATCCACACCTCAAAACTTCTCCACTTCTTGGAATACCTAGGTTTGCTAAATACCCAATCATTACTGTAAAAAAACTATTCCAAAAGCGAGGCTTATAACCTAGTGCTTCCAATGGGTATTTCCATCTCCAAGCTCTGCTAGCATGGCTTAGTATCCCTAAAAATATAGAAAGAAATAAATAGAAATAGTTCATTTCGTAAATGGCTTCTTTAGCCCTTTCTATCTGTTCAGGTTCTAATTTATGGTAGGCTAGCCAAATTAAAAAAATTCCTAATCCTAAAGGAACCACTAGTTTTAAGATAGCTATAGATACTTTTTTCAAAAAAGTTTATTTTAGTTTATTAGTGTTTTCGTTTGGAAATATTATAGTTGGTTTAAAAATTTTGGCCTGTTCAAAATCCATTGTTCCATATGCAATTATAATTATAATGTCATTTACAGCAACTCTTCTTGCAGCGGGGCCATTCAAACAGACCTCTCCAGAACTTCTTGCTCCTTTTATCACGTAAGTTTCAAGCCGTTCTCCATTGTTAAGATTAACAATCTGAACTTTCTCACCTTCAATTATATTAGAGGCTTCCATTAATTCTTCGTCAATGGTAATGCTTCCGATATAATTTAAATCAGCCTCAGTGACTTTTACTCTATGTATTTTTGATTTTATTACTTGTACTTGCATAACAGGCGGCAAAGTTAATTAATAATTGTCATATTATCGATGAGTCTAACATCACCTAAATTCACAGCAGTAAAAGCCAAAAAGTTCTCCCCTTCTTCCCAATTTTTTAACACTTTCATGGTTTTTTTATCTACAATTTCAAAATATTCTATTTCCAATAATTTTTCTTTTGAAATCGTATCCCAAAAATATTTTTTCAACTCTAATATGGAGTACGTTTTTTTATGATGACTTATAAAAGCTAATGCTTTGCTAATTTTACCTGCTATTTCCTTTTCACCTTCAGAAAGCCTTTCATTCCTAGAGCTCATTGCCAATCCATTATTCTCTCTATAAATAGGACACCCAACAATTTCTACTTCAGATTTGCTGTCTTTTACCAAAGCTCTAATTACGGCAAGTTGCTGATAATCCTTTTCACCAAAATAAGCACGGGTAGGGGTTAGAATTTCAAAAAAACGGTCAATTACAATTGCTACACCATTGAAATGACCTGGCCTATGTTTTCCTTCCATGATTTCAGACAAGGGGCCAAAATGAAAGTTCTTTTCAACTTTATTAGGATACATTTCTGCTTCATTAGGAATGAATACTACATCACAATTAACTTCTTCCAATTTTTTTAAATCTGAATCAATTTTTCTAGGGTATTTTATTAAATCTTCTTTTTTATTAAACTGTTTCGGGTTAACAAATATGCTACATATTGTTAAATCATTTTGATTTTTCGAAAGTGCTATTAAGGATAAATGGCCTTGATGTAATGCTCCCATAGTAGCAACAAATCCAACATCCTTATGGCGAGCATTATTTAAATAAGATTGTATTTTTTCAACTGTTTTAAAAACTTGCATCCTATTAATTCAAATAATTTAAAATGAATTTTTGCAAAATAAATAATTAATTTAAAGATACACTGTGTTAAATACTGTTAATCATCTCATAAAACTTGACAAACAGCTAAAAATAGAGTATCTTTGCATCAAAATTTATAGGAAGGATTATGAAAAAGAAGAAGATTTTATTTATTTCCCAAGAAATTACACCTTATTTAGAAGAGAGCGAATTAGCAAATTTTGGAAGGTATTTACCACAAGGCATTCAAGAAGATGGAAAAGAGATTAGAACCTTTATGCCAAAATTTGGATGTATTAATGAACGAAGAAATCAATTACATGAAGTAATAAGATTATCTGGAATGAATCTAATCATTAATGAGAATGATCATCCTTTAATAATCAAAGTAGGCTCTATCCAGGCAGCTAGAATGCAAGTTTATTTTATTGATAGTGAAGATTTTTTTCAAAGAAAAGCTGTTTTTAATGATCCTGCTACAGGAAAATTTTTTAAAGACAATGATGAAAGAGCAATATTTTTTGCAAGAGGAGTTTTAGAGACTGTAAAAAAATTAGGGTGGGTGCCAGATATAATTCATTGTCATGGATGGATGACTAGCTTGGTCCCTTTATACATCAAAAATTCTTATAAGAAAGAGCCAATATTTGAAAACTCAAAAGTTATATTTTCATTATACAATAATGATTTTAAACAGGCGTTAGATAAAGATTTTGCTAAAAAAGCAATGATGGATGATATTTCTGAGGATGATATAGTTGATTATACTGACACCTCTTTTGTTGGGTTAAATAAAGCTGCCATGAATGCTTCTGATGCTGTGATTAAGGCGAGTGAAAACATTAATCCAGAATTAGAAGATTATTTTAATGGGTTAGATAAACCTAAGTTAGGATTTCAAACACCAGAAGAATATATCCAAGCATATTCTAATTTTTATGATGAGGTGCTTGAATCTTCGGAAGTATTACAAGACTAAAAAATAACAGGCTTCGCCTGAGATAATTGCAAAACAGATGAAAATAACATCTAATTTTTTAATGCGGAAAGCCTTAATTCTTTCCGCAATATTTTTTTTAATCGTTTTATTTTCATGTAAAAAAGAGGGCAAACTTGTTCCAGATTTTGATACAGGTAATTTAGCAATTCATTATGTCGACACATTTGCTATTAAAACAAGTTTAGATACTGTTTTACCATTAGTAACTGACGCATCAATATATCATTTATTAGGACTTTATAACGATCCTATTTTTGGACCTGTTTCTTCATCTATTTATTCGCAAGTTTTATTAACTGGCTTAAATGTAGATTTTGGAGGTACTGTTTCAAATCCAAATATTTTAGACTCTCTTGTTTTAAATTTAAGTTATGCTGGGTTATATGGCAATCCTTCATCCCCAATGACTGTTGAAGTTTATCAGCTTAATGCTGTTCTAGATAAAGACAAGATTTATCACTCTGACACAATCATTCCCCATAAGGATGCTTTGTTAGCTACAAAAACTTTTGTTCCAAACACCAGTGCTGGCTTAAGAATTAAATTACCAAATAGTTTGGGGAATGCTATTTTAACGAATGATCCGTATGCGGATAATCTTGCTTTTACATCTCTTTTAAATGGCTTATACATTACTGTTAAAGAATCAGTAACTAGTACTACCATTCCTCAAAAAAGTGGATCTATTGCTTATTTTAATATGAATACAACTGCTACAAAAGTCACTTTGTATTATCATGAACTTTACAAAAAATCTCAACAAAATGAGTTAGGAAATGGCGTACAAAAACAATATGATTTTATTATATCTGAAGCTGAAAAATTCTCTCATTTTGAACATAATTATTTAGGAACAGATATAGAGGCACACTTAAATAACCTTCCTACTCGTGATTCAACATTAACTTATGTGTCTACCATGGCAGGCGTTACAACTATATTGTCGTTTCCAAATATTAAGGATTTAGCAAAGCAAGGTGCTGTTATTATTAATAAGGCTGAACTTGTATTAACAATTGAGCCTTCTATTGAAGATGGGTATGAAGAACCTTTAAGTTCTCTTTCTTTAGCTGGAAGAGATGTTAATGGAGAGTCTTTTTTCCTTCCCGATTTTCTTGAAGGACCTGAGCATTTTGGTGGAACTTGGGATGAAGCTACAGATACGTACACTTTTAATATCACTCGCCATATTCATAATCTAATTCATAGTACTTCTCCAGATTACGGAATGTATTTACTTGCAACAGGTTCTTCTATTTCAGCAAACCGAGTTGTTCTTGGTTCTGAAAACCACCCAATTAGAAAAATTCAATTAAAAATCACTTATTCAATATTTTAGTTATGTGTGGAATTGTAGCTTACGTTGGCAATAAAGAAGCTTATCCCATTTTAATAAAAGGATTAAAACGCTTAGAGTATAGGGGCTATGATAGTTCAGGAATTGCTCTTATTAATGATGGCACCATAAATTTATATAAGAAACAAGGAAAAGTAGTAGAATTAGAAAGGTTTGTTGAAGGAAAAGATTTAAAAAGTAATACTGGAATAGGGCATACGAGATGGGCTACACATGGTGCTCCAAATGACAATAATGCTCACCCCCATTTCTCGGGCTCTGAAGATTTAGCGATAATTCATAATGGCATCATTGAAAATTATGCTAGTTTAAAAGCTGAGTTAGTAAAAAGGGGACATGAGTTTACTAGCGATACTGATACTGAAGTATTGATTCATTTAATTGAAGACATCCAAAATAAGACAAAAGTTGGTTTGGTTGAAGCAGTTAGGATTGCTTTAAATGAAGTGATTGGTGCTTATGCCATTGTTATCGTATCAAAAGAGAACCCTGATTTATTAATTGCTGCTAAAAAAAGTAGCCCTTTGGTTATAGGTATAGGTAAAGAAATGGAATACTTTGTGGCGTCTGATGCTACACCAATTGTTGAGTATACTAAAAATGTTGTTTATTTAGAGGACGAGCAAATCGGTGTCATTCAAAAAGGAGAAAAGCTGAGGTTAATTGACATTAAAAATCAAGAAATAACACCTTACATTCAAGAATTAGAAGTTCATCTCGAAGCAATAGAGAAAGGTGGTTATGAGCATTTTATGCTGAAAGAAATTTATGAGCAACCTCAATCTATTAGAAATAGTATGAGAGGGCGAATTAATGTAAATGAAGGAATTGTTTCTTTAGGCGGAATTAGAGATTACGTGCAAAAAATAGTAAATGCTGATAGAATTATCATTGTAGCATGTGGAACCTCGTGGCATGCTGGGTTAGTTGGAGAATATTTGTTTGAAGATTTGGCTCGAATTCCTGTTGAAGTTGAATATGCCTCTGAATTTAGATATAGAAACCCTATCATCAATGAAAATGACGTGGTTATTGCTATTTCTCAATCGGGTGAAACAGCTGATACTTTAGCTGCTATTAAATTAGCAAAAGATAAAGGGGCAACCATTATTGGAATTTGTAATGTGGTTGGTTCAACCATCTCAAGAGAAACCCATGCTGGTTCTTACACTCATGCCGGGCCAGAAATTGGAGTAGCTTCAACCAAAGCATTTACCTCTCAGGTTACGGTACTTTCTTTAATGGCATTATCCATTGCATATAAAAAAGGAACTATTTCAGATTCTAAATACCGACAATTATTGGTTGAATTAGATTCCATTCCAAGTAAAGTGGAACAAATGTTAGAATCTGATAAACAAGTTACCTACATTTCAGAATTATTTAAAAATGCTACTAACTTTTTATATTTAGGGAGAGGTTATAATTTTCCTGTTGCTTTAGAGGGAGCGTTAAAGTTAAAAGAGATTTCATACATTCATGCAGAGGGATATCCTGCGGCAGAAATGAAGCATGGACCGATTGCATTAATAGATGAAGAAATGCCTGTGGTGGTTATTGCCACCAAACACGGTAACTATGAAAAAGTTGTTAGTAACATCGAAGAGGTTAAAGCGCGTAGTGGTAAAATTATAGCCATTGTAACCGAAGGAGATACTGAAGTAAAAGCCATAGCCGATTATGTATTGGAAATTCCTGAAACAGAAGATGCCTTAAGCCCATTGTTAACTTCAATTCCGTTACAATTACTTTCTTACCATATTGCTGTAATGAGAGGTTGTAATGTTGATCAACCAAGAAATTTAGCTAAATCAGTTACCGTTGAATAGATTTT
>JBFIEB010000017.1:0-17343 GCA_041603555.1 Vicingaceae bacterium | reverse complement strand
TAAATGAATAACTTTAAACTGGAATGTAATTTTAAATAAGTTGTAAAACATTAATCCCAAAGCAAAAAAGATGATGCTCTCTTTTAATAACCCAGACCCCCAAAAAAGAATTGATGGTATTAAGAAGACACTATAAAACAGCAATCGTTCTTTACCTTCTAAAAATGATTTAAAGGTTTTAAATAAGGTAGTTAAGCCAATCAAAGAAATAAAATTTATAAATACATTATGTACTTGAAAATGTCCGAAGGAGAATAATCTAATGAAGGCGTTTAAACGAATAATGATGTGCGTGTCACTAAACAAGTCAGTGGAATATGGACGTGTCCAGTGATACATCTTACTGTAGTAGGTTGTTGTATAGTATTCACTATCCATATCCAGTGCAAAAACCATTTTGAAATAATCCAATGGATTTGATTTCAATGCATCAAACATTATTTTACTATCATCAAAATATTTAAAAATATCCGCCATTTCTCTGTTTGGGTAGTACCTAGTGTAGATAAGAGTAAGGATAATACTAACGATTACTTTAATTCCAAAAACGGCAATAAACCAATGCCTTGGAATTTGAGCATCATTAAAAAAAGAAATCTTACTTATTAAAAAGCAGAATATTAGAAAGAAAAATATGCTGAGTAAAAATTCTATCATGTCTTTTCGAGAGAAATAAAAGTAGTTAAATAATTGACGTATTTTTGTTTTTATGACTAAGAAAGAACGTTATCGGTTATTTGTAGATTACTTTAGTGAGCATAATCCAAATGCTGAAACTGAGCTTGATTATTCCAACCCATACGAACTATTGGTAGCTGTTATTTTATCTGCTCAATGTACTGATAAAAGGGTTAATATAGTAACCAAAGATTTATTTAAAAGGTTTCCAGAAGCAGACTCTCTAGCAGCGGCAGACGTTGCTGAAGTTTTTGAATATATTAAAAGCATTAGTTATCCCAATAATAAATCTAAACATTTAGTAGGAATGGCTAAGATGCTTGTAAGCGATTTTCACAACATAGTTCCTTCTGATGTTGATGATCTACAAAAAATGCCAGGAGTAGGGAGAAAAACAGCAAACGTTGTTGTTAGTGTGATTTATGATGTTCCTGCTATGGCAGTAGATACACATGTGTTTAGAGTAGCTGATAGGGTAGGATTAACTATCAAGGCCAAAAATCCTTTAGAGGCAGAAAAACAATTGGTAAAACATATACCAGAAAAACATATTAATAAGGCACATCATTGGTTAATACTACATGGTAGATATGTTTGTCAAGCAAGGAAGCCAAAGTGCGATGAATGCCAAATTATTCATTTCTGTAAATTCGATAAAAAAGTTATTCTAAAAAGCTAGCGAGCAAGTTGCATTAATTTTATACTTTTATGCAACCCTTTATTAAGACATGCGTCTTAATGGTTAATAAGAACACTAGCAATACTTACTTTATGAAAACTAAACAAGCAATTTTAGCATTAATATATCTAATGTTTACAGTTTTTTCTTTTGCTCATAATGATGCTCAAGAATCTGATTATCATTTTACTGAAAATGTGGGTCAATTAAACGCAAAAGTAAAATACCATTGTAAACTACACATTGGAGATGTTTATTTTGAAAACAATCAATTCACTTTTGATATGTATTCAGCAGAAGACTTCAATCGTTTGGATGAAATCAGGCATAATCCGAAACTAAGAGCGCAGTATGGTAAAGATCCTTTTAAAATAAGAAAACATGCTTACAGCATGAATTTCATAGGATCAAACAATAATAATGAAATAACTACCGAACATAAATTAGGATACTATAAGAATTACATTCATGGAAATAATCCAGATAAATGGTACTCAGGTGTTTCTTCATATGAAAAAATAACGTATATGAACATTTATAATAATATAAATGTTGATGTGTATAGCGCTAATGACTATTTGAAATATGATTTTATTGTAAAAAAAGGAGCTAACCCGAATGATATAAAAGTTGAGTATAAAGGATATGATGACATTAAGTTAAAAAATGGAATATTAGAAATATCCTTATCAACGGGAATGGTTAAAGAGCTAAGCCCTATTGCTTATCAAAATATCAACGATAAAAAAGTAAATGTTCCATGTAATTTCAAATTAGCTCAGGGAATATTGTCTTTTGAATTCCCAAAAGGATACAATTCTACTTATGAATTAATTATTGATCCAACTTGGATATTTTCAACTCTAACAGGTTCTTCAGCTGATAATTGGGGTTTTACTGCAACTTATGATAATAACGAGAATTTTTATGGGGGAGGCATAGCTTTTGGAAATGGATACCCAGTATCAGCCGGAGCATATGATGTTACTTTTGGTGGAAATGTCGATGCAGTAATTACTAAATTTAATCCTTTAGGAACTGGAATTATTTATTCCACCTTTATAGGAGGAAACAATGCTGATCAACCGCACAGTTTGGTTACTGACGCGGATAGTAATTTAGTTATTTTAGGTGTAACCTCTTCAACTGATTTCCCTACAACCGCTGGGGCTTTTAGCACAACATTTAATGGAGGAGCTAATTTAACAGAGGATGGTATTACTTATGGAAACGGAACAGATATTTTTGTTCTTAAATTAGATAATGCTGGAGCTGCTTTAATAGGTAGTACTTATTTAGGTGGTTCAGCAAATGACGGGTTTTCATTAGATTTTAGTTTAAAGTACAACTATGCTGATCATGCAAGAGGAGAGGTTATTTTAGATGCTAATAATGATATTTACATTGCTTCCTCAACATTTTCGAATAATTTTCCGACCACTGCCGGAGCTTATAGCCAAACACAATTTGGAGGATATGATGGGGTAGTAGCTAAACTTTCAACAAATTTAACGACATTAAATTGGTCAACCTATATTGGTGGAGGTGGTGGAGATGCTGCTTACTCAATAAGGGTTGATGATGTAAATAATGCTACTTTCGTTTGTGGTGGAACAACAAGCAGCAATCTTGCCGTAACAGGTGGAGTAGTTGGGCCAACTTATGCTGGTGCTACTGATGGTTTTATAGCTAAGTTTGATAATGCAAATGGATCTTTGTCTGCTTTAACCTATTTGGGAACTAATTCTTATGACCAAGCTTATATTATTGAATTAGATGATGATCAAGATGTCTATGTAGTTGGTCAAACAAATGGGAATTATCCTGTAACGGCAGGTGTCTATAATAATGTTGGCGCCAATCAATTTATACATAAAGTAGATAACAACCTAACCAGTACTGGGTTTAGTACAGTTTTTGGTAGTACTAATAGCGCTACAATAAACATATCTTTAACCGCATTTTTGGTGGATAATTGTGATAATATTTATGTTGGCGGATGGGGAGGACAAGTCAATAGTTTTGGACTAGCTGGAGGGAATACCTTTAATATGCCTATAACCGCTAACGCCATTCAGTCAACTACAGATGGTAGCGATTTTTATTTTATTGTATTGGACAGAGACGCCATCAACCTATTGTATGGAACCTATTTTGGTAGTCCAACAGCAGGAGAACATGTTGATGGAGGGACGAGTAGATTTGACAAAAAGGGAACTATTTATGAGGGAGTTTGTGCGGCATGTGGGAATAATACTTTTCCTACATCTCCAAACGCTTATTCAGCAGTAAACGGATCAACTAATTGTAATTTTGGTGCTATTAAAATCGGCTTAGACTTTCAAGGTGTGGTTGCTTTAGCTAATCCTCCACCAAATCAAACTTTATGTGGAGCACCATACACCTTAAACTTTTCTGCTGGAAATCCACCACCACCAAATAACTATTGGGACTTTGGGGATTTATTAGGAACTGCTTTTGATGATAACAATCCTTCATATACTTATCAGGATACAGGAACTTATACAGTGATGTATGTTGCTATTGATTCTTCAACATGTAATATTGCCGATACTGTTTATTTTACGGTAACTGTTCTTTTAAATGATTCATTAAGTGCACAGTTTACTTTTCCAGCGCCAGAGCCATGTGCTGATAGTATGTTGGTTCAATTGCAGTTTACGGGTACCGGGGCAGACTCTCTTTATTGGGACATGGGAGATGGTAGCCAGTTTTATAATGATACAGCTATCAATTATTATTACACCACGCCTGGAACATATATCATCACCTTTCAGGCATTTGATACACTTTGTAATAATTCATTGACGCTGGTAGATACCGTCTATTTTAACCCGGTGTTTACTACAGTTAACGCTGTAGTGCCACCTAATATTTTGCTTTGCGAAACACCTTATGTTGTTAATTTTACGGGGAATTCTCCACCCACACCGAATAGCTGGTGGGATTTTGGTGATGGCAATACCTCTACGCTTGCTAATCCATCTCATACATATGGAGCACCAGGAGTATATACTGTTATCTATGTAGCTATTGATTCCTCAACATGTAATATAGCTGATACTACCTCATCCATAGTAACATTGACACTTGCTCCTCCATTTTCTACTACATTAGATTTTGATCCACCGCTTCCTTGTGATACCGGAGCCTTTTTTGTTGAATTAAAATTTACCGGAATAGGAGCAGATTCATTGGTTTGGGATATGGGTGATGGTACCCAATTTATTAATGTAGACTCCACAAGTTACTTGTATACTTCACCAGGAACTTATATCATTTCTATGACAGCCTATAATTTCCTTTGTAATAAAATTCAAACCATTTCAAATGAGGTTACCTTTACTGCATTTAAAGGGTCAGAAAGTATCATACCAAATGTATTTACACCTAATGGTGATCAATGGAATGAAACCCTAGAGTTTGTAGGTATTGATCTATCTGCTGAATACAGTATTCAAATATTTAATCGCTGGGGCAATATGGTTTATGAAGGAACAAATGCAGCAGCCCATTGGGATGGAGGAGACCATGAAGCAGGAACTTACTTCTACATTTTAAAATATACAGATGTATGTACCAGTGAGGAAAAGTTATCTAAAGGCTCCATCACGCTCTTAAAGTAAACATATATAACCAAATCAAAAAAGCCGATGAGAAAAACTCTTCGGCTTTTTTTAGTGTTTACTTCTTAATAAGCTTAATGGCCTTACTTCCTTTATTGTTAGTAAACTTTAGCAGGTAATTGCCGTTAGTATATTTAGAGATATCAATTTGTTGTTTTGGCTGATTCACGTTTTTAGAAGTGATTAGTTCACCAAGTACGTTATAAATTTCATAGTGTGCATTGGTCAACTCATTAGTGCCAAAATCTAGGACTACAAAATTTGAACTAGGGTTGGGGTAGATAGAAATTTGTTCAATGTTATTGTTTAAGTCTTTTACAGTAGATGCTCCACTTGATACATCTAGTTGCTGAAACCAAATGTTTAAAAAGCCATTTCTGGTATCTCCCCATACAGTATAAACGGTATCGTTAATCATATTCACACCCATAAAATCGTTACCTGCTTGTGCAAGAACTGTATTGTATGCGATGCTAGAATCAGTGATTGGGAAATTTGCAGAAAAATTGGTGGAGTCTTTCCATCTAATGGCTCCCCATATTTCTGAATTTACAGTATATGTGGAATCATTCGCATTTCTTCTGTCTCTCCATGTGATAACCATATCTCCATCGGTGTCAAAATCTGCCCAAATTAAGTCCTGCATTCTATCATTATTAATCGGGTCATCATTTATTCTGATTGGAGTACCCCAATTTGCTCCTCCATTTAGACTCTCAACAATATAAACATCCAAATCACCATTGTCAAAATTAGGGTATGCCAACAATAAGTGGTTGGCATCAGCCGGATTCGATTTTAACAAATACCCTTTTTTTGGAAGTGTATCAGTGTTTGCTGTAAGAATAGCAGCTGCAGTATTATAATTAAATGTGCTACCAGCTGAGGTTGATGAAGCTAAAATGTATTGAGCAGCAGGTACTTGAGTAAAAACAAGGCTTGGATAAATCGCATAAAAAGTTCCATTGGCTGAAACACATGGTGATGGCATTGGTTGGGGAATTAAACTTCCTGCTAACCAATTGGCAGTGTCTAAATATCTCCAAGGATCAAAGGAAGCTCCTCCATCTGTTGATTTAATAAAATAAGGATTAAATGGAGGGGGAACAGGTCCAAATACATTAGGATTCATAGTAGTTACATAAATATTACCATCATTAGTTCCTCCCGAATTATCGATAACCATCCATGGTCTATCAACAGGTTGTTGATTACCGTCATCATTTACATTAATAACTTCAACAGGAGTTCCCCAAGTTAAACCACCATTTGTAGATTTTACAACATAAACTGCTCCAGCAGCAGGAAGTGGGGTATAGTCAATATAACATAAAAATAAATCTCCGTTACTATCAAATGCCATTGAGGGATCTGCTGAACGATAGCCAGCTACAACATGTGGAATATCAGTTGTAGTACTCCAGGTTTGTCCAGCATCAAAACTAGAACGAATTTTTATAACAGTTTGATTTCCTAGCTTAAAACCTAGCCATGATACTACCAAATGCTGGGAATTATTTGGGTTTATTGTTAAATATGGTTCCCCATCAAATACAAAGCCATTGGATAAGTTTTGATTTTGAGAATAAATAGTTAAGGCTGCACAAACAGATGTAATTAATAGGAGGTGCTTTATCATTGTATTACTATTTTATTTATAGAAGAGCCATTATCATTAGAAAATTTAAGAAGATAAACTCCTTTACTAAATGATGCCAAATTAATTTTAATGACTTTTTGATTCATTTTATTTTGAAAAATGCTTTTGCCTAATAGGTCTATAATTTCTATTGAAGCATTTTTAAGCTTGTTATTACCTATGTCTAAAGTAATAATATCAGAAGCTGGGTTAGGGTAAATGGATAATTTATCTATGGAATTTTCTACTATTCCTACTGGTTCAGCACCTTCATATAACCATATATTATCTAAGTATAAATTGTTTCCGCTTTTGTTAGATGTGACAAACTTTAAAATAACATCGCTGCTGGCATAAGTCGTAATGTCAATGTATTCAGTTCTCCAATGATGAGGATATAAAGGGACAAATTGATGGGATACTGTATCATGAGTTTGTAATAGCGTATCATATTTATTATAGATTTCAGTAAATGAAACTCCACAATCATCAGAAATAAATACTTTTAAGGTATCTGCAATAATCCAATGAATCAATTGGTAAGCCAAATCAAACTTTAAAAAAATTGAATCTTGAGCAGGCAAAGTGATATTAACAGAAACCAACTCGTCCAACTGTGAAGGGTTTGATGACCCGTAATCATACATCTGCATAGTTGCAGAGTAGGTACTATTAGCTAAACCAAAGGTAGCAGTAGTATCCCATGTGGTCATATTATCGGGGTTTCTCACTATCCATTCAGAACTATCTATTTTTATGTTTTCGAAGTTTTCATAGTAGGGGAGTGTGCCTATAGTTGTTCTAATATTAAATCGTTGTACTCGTTGGTTATTGATATAGTCACATTCTAGATTATTAGTGTCTATTTCTGCTTTTACAATTAATTCATAGTCTCCAAATCCCAATGCAGTAATAGAGGGTAAGTTTACAGATGCTGTATCACCAGTGTTAAGAACTCCAGTCCAATTAAAAATACTTGAGGCTTCATCATTTAATCGGTAAGTAATGGTAGCATTTGAAATGGAGCTAACCCCATTGTTTTTAAGTAAAATTTTAGGCGATATTGTTTGAGTACACATCAAACCTTCCTTAGGACTTAAAATTTCATCAACAGTAATGTCATAAGTAAATTGATTGGCTGGAACAGGAGTATTGGTTAATGCAAGTTCGTTATAGGCTGCAAGCACATCAATCATCCCTCTACCATAGGTATTATCTTCTCCTGCAACACCTAAATCAATAGCTGTATTATATAAAGCTAATAATATTTCTTCACCACTTACTGATGGATAAGCCTGTTTTAATAAAACTACAGAACCAGTAACATGCGGACCAGCCATAGATGTTCCGTTGTATGAAGCATAATTATTTTGTTCAACACAAGACCTTACATTCATTCCTGGAGCAACAACTTCTGGTTTAATTCTGAGAGGTCCTAAAGGTAAAGGGCAAGCTGTAGGGCCATGGCTTGAAAAACTTGCAATAGGGTAGGTAGGTAAAGCACCATTAATTGCACCTACTGTAAATGTATTAACCAATCCAGTGCTGACATACTGCGGCTGTCCAATAGTTGTATCTGAAGGACCATTATTTCCAGCAGAAAATACATTGGCTATCCCAGCAGCTTCTATGGCATCAAACATTTGAGTAACATAGCCTGAACAAATAGAAGTATCATGGCTTTGGCCGCTTATTCCCCAAGAATTATTAATTGCATCAGGAATATCATCAGTCGTATTTGTATCTCCATCAGGGTTTAGGGCAAATTCAAAAACATCAATGTATTCCGGTAAAGGTTTAATAAAAGCTAGATTTGTTACTATTGGATCAGCTGCCATTACATAAGCGTCAAAAGCGACACCAATAGTATCACTTGTTGCAGGATCAAGACCGAGCACTGTTCCGGCAGTATGAGTTCCATGTGAATTACCTTTATCTACAGGAGTTGGGGAATCTATTCCATACCAAGCTTGGTTTATAGGTTGATAATTTCCTAACCACCCGTCTGAAATTGCAGGATGATTTGGCCAAATACCAGTATCAATACTATAATATCTTCTGCCTTTACCAGAATAACCCATAGCCCAAAGGGCAGGTGCATTTATAGCGGCAAGTCCAGGCTCATTACCTCCAATAGATTTCTGGTTGTTCACTTTACTTTCTAATACTTTTATTGGCTTACTTTTAAAGTTGTCATATTCTTCTATGTAGTCAATCGAAGGGTTGTAACTCAAAGTTTCAATAACATCTTTAGTGGCTTCAATAGACATCATATTGATGATCCAATATTGCTTAAACCATTTTACATTATTTGAGTTGTTGGTTAAGAATTCGACTATTGGTTGTTGAGTTTCTTTTGAAAGCTGCATTGACTTTCGAATAACTGTCTTGGCTCTCTCACTTATATTGATATTTTGAACTTTAAATTGAGCATTGAGTACACCATGATGAACTTGATCTACAAATACAATGTTTACCTTTATTAGTTCACTGGTTTCAGCAGTTTCTAATTTTTCTAAAAGACTTGTAGTCAATATTGCTGATTGACCAAATATTGTTGAACAGGTAATTACAAGAATCGTAAGTAGTGAGGTTTTTTTCATGATGTAAAATTTATAAATCAAAAATAATCAATTAGAGATTAATATACTAAATCAAAAAACTATCTAATTTTTAGTTTTTGGCATAGCTTTTGGAAGTCATGTAAAAAACAAAAGTGATGAAAAAAATTCAAGTTATTTTAATCATAATAATTCCTCTGATTTTTACAAGTTGTATAGTAGTCGATCATACACCCGGACCTCATGGAAGAGATGGTAATGCATATTTTGGTGTTGATTATGAACATAAAGCACCTTATAGTTATTGGGACAACAATAACGATATCCCTTTTAACCCAATTTTAGGAGAATATTATCATACTTATCCTGGTATTTACGAATTTGAATATTTTATCAATCCACATGAGTATTACTATGGAACTTATGAAGTATGGATTAATAGAGGGGGACCAGGAGGTCCACATGGAGAGCATGGTTATAATGGAACTGATACCTATTTGATGTTAATTGCTGATCCGAATGGATTTCATCAACATGGTTCTGGTAGAGCAGTTGGAGAGGAGCCAGTGGTGATAAGACAACAGGCTGGAAATTATCAATATAAAATCACAATAAATAGAGGAAATAGTCTGACCCGGCCAGGAAATCAACCAAAATATATAAGTCAATAATGAATTGTTAGTGTAAGTTAGGTGAGTGATTAGGTGCGCTGAAAAGCGTGCCTTTTCTTATAGGGAAATAATTCCATCTATACTTCCAGCTTTTTTGTAAACTGAGACTACTTCGTCAGGATTAATCATTACTTCTTTGGCTGAAATGCTGATATAATTATTTCCACTTGATTGGCGAATAGTCACTTGTGCATCAGAACCAAATAATGCCTCAACTAAAGCCAATTTTCTGTTGTCAGATGGAATAATAAATTTGAACAAATATAGCTGAGGCCAATCGAATTGCTCCTCGAGCTTTTTCTTTAAGCTAGCATAAAAATCTTCTTCCATCTCTTAAATTTAATTTTGGAAGCAAATTTAAGAGAATATTTTATTCTAATGAGTGGGCTTATCTTCCATTGCGCTAATTACAGCAAATGCAGAATAACCAACTCCAAATAAAAAAGTCCAAACACAAAGAGCTATAAGTATTAAATCAACTGGTGTCATAGTATTGAGTTTTAAATTTAACACTAAATTAAGCTGATTTATAAATTTTGAATATGATATAGCACAAGGCAAAGTATGATTTTTATCATATTCCTATTTAAATATTTTTTGCTGATATTATTTGTTTTGTTTTGCCTTTAACTTTTTAGAATCATTATTTTTTTTGTTCCTAAAAACAAATTTGCCATCAAATTCATCCAGTAAAATTTTAGAATCTGATTTTACTTTTCCAGCTAAAATTTCTTTTGAAAGCTCATTTAGTACATTCTTTTGAAGAACTCTTTTAACCGGCCTGGCTCCAAATTGAGGATCATAACCTAATGCTGCAATTTTGTTTACTGCTTCATCCGTAAACTCAAGCTGGACATCATTTTTAGTTAGCATTGTTGCTAATCCGTTCAATTGAAGTTTTACAATTTTATGGATATCTTCTTTTGATAGTGGAGCAAACATAATTGTTTCATCAATCCTGTTTAACAATTCTGGACGAATGGTTTTTTTCAGCAAGCCAAACACTTCTATTTTAGTTCGTTCTATTACTCCATCTCTATCTATTTCTCCTAAGTCTTCAAAATTTTCTTGTATAATATGAGAGCCAATATTAGAAGTCATTATTATAATGGTGTTTTTAAAGTTAACCACTCTTCCTTTGTTATCTGTTAACCTTCCATCATCTAATACTTGTAGTAATACGTTAAAAACATCAGGGTGGGCTTTTTCTATTTCATCCAACAAAATAACAGAATAAGGCTTTCTTCTAACAGCTTCGGTTAGCTGCCCTCCCTCATCATAACCAACATAGCCAGGAGGAGCTCCTAATAATCTGGAAACAGAATGTTTTTCTTGATACTCACTCATATCAATTCTTGCCATTGCATTTTCATCATTAAAAAGAAATTCACTCAGTGTTTTGGCTAATTCTGTTTTACCAACTCCAGTCGTTCCTAAAAAAATGAATGAACCAATTGGTCGCTTTTCATCCTGTAATCCTGCACGACTTCTTCTTACCGCATCTGCGACAGCAGTTATGGCTTCCTCTTGGCCAATTACCCTTTTTCGTAATTCATCCTCTAATCGTAGCAATTTTTCCCGTTCACTTTCTATCATTTTGGAAACTGGAATTCCTGTCCATTTTGAAACAACTTCAGCAATCTCTTCCGTAGTAACCTCTTCTTTTATCATTTTAGAGTTGGATTGTAGCTCAACTAGATCTGCTTTATATTTTTCTAATCGTTCTTCAGCTTCAGTAACTTTTCCGTATCGAATCTCAGCAACTTTTCCAAAATCTCCAGCACGTTCAGCTTGCTCTGCTTCGTATTTAAGATTTTCAATATCCTCTTTCGCTTTTTGAATTCCTTCAACAACATTTTTCTCAGCCTCCCATTTAGCACTTAGGCTATTTTTTTCTTCATTTAAATTGGCTAAATCTTCTTTAATCCTACTTAGTTTTTTATCGTCTTTTTCCCTTTTAATAGCTTCTCGCTCAATTTCTAGCTGAGTTATTTTTCTTTCAATTTCGTCTAAAGCTTCAGGTTTTGAGTTAATTTCCATTCGTAATTTTGAAGCAGCTTCATCAATTAAGTCAATGGCTTTGTCCGGTAAAAATCGATCTGAAATATAACGCTGGGAAAGTTCTACCGCAGCTATAATTGCAGAATCTTTAATTTGTACTTTGTGATGGTTTTCATACTTCTCTTTTATACCCCTCAATATAGAAATGGCATCTTCGGTTGATGGTTCATCAATCAACACTTTTTGAAACCGCCTTTCTAATGCTTTATCTTTCTCAAAATATTTTTGATATTCGTTAAGAGTTGTTGCTCCTATTGCTTTTAGTTCTCCTCTTGCCAAAGCTGGTTTTAAGATATTAGCTGCATCCATTGCGCCTTCACCACCTCCAGCACCAACAAGTGTATGTATCTCATCAATAAACAATACAATATCTCCTTCTGCACCAATCACTTCTTTTACTACAGCTTTTAAACGCTCTTCAAACTCACCTTTGTATTTTGCACCAGCAATTAAAGCACCCATGTCTAATGAGAATATTTGCTTGTCTTTTAAGTTTTCGGGAACATCTCCAGCAATGATTCTGTGTGCTAATCCCTCTGCAATAGCTGTTTTTCCCACACCTGGCTCTCCAATTAATATTGGATTGTTTTTCGTTCTACGGGATAAGATTTGTAATACCCTTCTAATTTCTTCATCTCTACCAATAACAGGGTCTAATTTGTTTTCTTTAGCCAGTTCATTTAAGTTTTTTGAGTATTTTTTTAGAGCATTATATTGTTCTTCTTGACTTTGGGATGTAACATTGGCGCCTTTTCTTAATTCGTGAATGGCAGCCTCCATTTCCTTTTCTTTTACCCCATTATCTTTCATTAATTGGGAGATCGTATCTCCTGTGCTTAATAAACCAAGTAGCAGGTGCTCAATGGAAACATATTCATCTTTAAACTCTTTTAATAAACTTGAGGCCTTTTGTAAAGCCTTATTTGCATTTTGAGATAAATATTGGTCTCCACCACTAACTTTAGGGTAGGATTCCACAATTTTATCCAAGGCTTGTTTGAATATGCTAACATTAACACCTAATTTTTGTAAGATAAATGGAGTTACATTTTCATCAACCTCTAAAATACCTTTTAAAAGATGTCCAGTTTCTATGCTTTGATTACCTGAGCCAGTTGCAATCTGTTGTGCTTGCTGAACGGCTTCTTGCGATTTTATTGTGAAATTATTTAAGTTCATAACAATAAAGTTTTAGTTCAATTGAGACCATCAAATTTTAATCCATTCGAATATTTGGATTGTTTTAGGAATAATTGGCAGAAAAAGGACTAAAAACTATGCTAGATTGTCACTATAAGAATTAGTCAGGAAGTGCTAAAATTGGTATTGTAGCATGTTTTGCTAAGGATTTAGATATGCTTTTATGAAACAAGCCTTCCCAAAAACCTCTTTGATGAGAAACAACCACTAATAAATCAAAATCTTTATTCTCAATGTAATCTAATATTCCATCTTCAACATTTTCACTATCTCTAAAATGAAAAGGGTGATATTGGGAATCAAATTCTTCATCAAATTCTGCAGCTTTTAATCGCAATATTTTTTTATCCGCTTCAGCGTCTTCATTAACAATAAAAAGAAAGTCTATGCTGGCATTTGTACTTAGCTTTAAGGCTTTTAAAACCTCAAACATTTTATCCTCACCAGACTCCATTAAATCAGTAGCTACTACTATCCGTTGCGGATAATTAATTTTTCCTTTATGGGGAACTGTTATAATTGGAGTGCTTATAGCACCAATTAGTGCGGATGTGTTACTGCCTAAAAAATTAAGTACTGCGCCAGAAGCACCAGTGGTACCCATAACAATTAAATCAATCTCCTTTTCTTTAACAATACGTTTTACGGTATCTACCAACAGACCAGAATGGCATACTTTTTTAAATTTTATATTGGAATAGTTTTCGTTTAGGTATTCCAGCTGAAGTTTCATAGCCTTTTCAGACTCTTCCATGGCTATGCCATCCAGGTTAACTAAGGTACCTGCACTTGCACCAGAGTAGGGGATATGGTAAGTGTTTAATAAAATAATTTCTGCATCAAACTCCTGCGCCAATTGGATGGCATAATCTCTGGCTTTGTTAGCAGTCTCTGAAAAATCTGTTGGAACAAGTATCGTTTTCATATTTTTTACTTTTGTATTATGATGCTAAGTTAAATAGACTTGGTAATATATAATCTGATAAATCACAAAGGAAAAGATGATATTTATCATATTTTGTTGATGGTTCTTATTTTGATTCTTGCGCTTGAAAAAACAGATGAAATTTTAATCAATATTGATTAATCCGATAGCACCACTTTTTTATTTGTGCTGGCTCTGAAGCGCATATTTTTAATTGAAAAAATCCCATAATTACCTATATTTACCACCAAATAAACAGCACATCTATTGTGAAAAATGCAAATTCCTTTTAATAAAACATACCTAACTGGAAATGAAACAGTATACCTAAAAGATGCTGTTGATTCTGGTCATATTTCCGGGAATGGGGTATACACTGAGAGATGTCAGGCTTTTATCGAAAATAGATATGGGTTCAAAAAAACATTATTAACTACCTCTTGTACAGATGCATTAGAGATGTGTGCCATGCTTTTGAATATAAAGGAAGGTGATGAAGTAATTATACCATCCTATACATTTGTATCTACGGCTTTAGCTTTTGTTCGTCAAGGAGCTAAAATAATTTTTGCAGATAGCAACTCAGACAACCCTAATATAGATGCCTCTTTAATTGAAGATTTGATTTCGCCTAAAACAAAAGCGATAGTTGTTGTTCACTATGCGGGTATTGCTTGTGATATGAATACCATTATGCAGCTTGCCAATAAACATGGTGTTTTTGTTGTAGAAGATGCTGCATTGGGGATTGATTCATTTCACGAAAACAGACCATTAGGTAGTATTGGTCATTTGGCTACATTCTCTTTTCACGAATCCAAAAATATTCATTGCGGAGAAGGAGGACTATTAATTATAAATGATGACCAGTTTGTAAAACGATCAGAATTCATTTGGGAAAAGGGAACAAATCGCTCTGAATTTATCAGAGGAGAAATAAAAAAGTATGGTTGGGTAGACACCGGCTCATCTTTTTTACCTTCTGAACTAAATGCTGCATTTTTGTATGCCCAATTAGAGCAGCTTGAAGCGATACAGGCTAAAAGAAAGGATATCTGGCAAAAGTATTATAATGGCTTAAAAAAATTCGCTGATGACCATAATGTTAAGCTTCCTTTTTTACCATCTTATGCTACAAATAATGGGCAAATCTTTTATCTGGTGTGTGAAAACCCAGCTCAAAAAACAGCCCTTATAAGTTATCTTAAAAATAATGGCGTTGATTCAGCTTTTCATTACCAAAGCTTGCATAAATCGGAATATTACCAAGACAAACATGATGATAGAGACCTAATTCGTTCGGATTTTTATTCAAATTGCCTTTTGCGATTACCAATTTATTTTGAATTGAATAAATCGGATCAAGATGAGATTATAAAGATTTGTAACTCATTTAAGAATAATTAAGCATACATGCCTTTTTACCAAATATTCAAACACTACTCGGTTATATTAATAAGTTTTTTACTCATCTTAAGCTCCTGCAGTAATTCTAAGAACCTGAGTCAAGAGGAAGTAGTCTGGTCATTAGAAATAAAAAAAGGAGGTTGTTTAGATGTTTGTGAATCTTATTCCATCCTAATTAAAAGTAACGCCCAATACAGTTACCGAGGAATTTACAAAGTAAAACACCTTGGAGAGAAAACGGGAAAATTAGAACAAGCTGACTTAAATCAACTAAAAAAATATGTAGAAGCCGTTAATTGGGAGGGCTTAGACCAAAATTATGGTAATCAGGCAAACGATTCACAACGGAAAGAAATGAATTATACCTCTAAAACGGTAACTAAAAAAGTAGTATATTTCAGACTTGAAACTCAGGAAATGAGGACTATAGAACATTTTATTGACCAACTAATTGATCGCGATGAATTTTAAAAAACAGTTTACTTTATTAAGCCTTTCTTTCATTTTGCTAAGTGGCTACAGTCAAAATGAAGCATCATTTACTTTAATTGAAAAACAAATTGAAAATGGAGTTTCGCAATCCGAATTGCAAAACACCAAAGGCTGGAAATTTGAACATCGTTGGTTGGATGAATTTAAGAAAAGAGTAGCTCCAAATGGCGATTTTTATGATGGTGCAATATTTTACAAAGAAGCTGAAAGAGTTGCACTCAAAAAGAAACAGATCAATAATAAACTATTGGGGTGGGTGCCGGTTGGACCGACACAGCGTGCAAGTAGCTCGTTAACGAAGGGGTTGGGAAGAATTAATTGCATCACTTTTCATCCATCAGACCCTAATACATTTTGGGTTGGTGTTGCTCAAGGTGGCGTATGGAAAACAACCAATAACGGTTTAAATTGGACACCCTTAACGGATGATTTACCAATTTTAAGAATTAGTGATATTGCTGTTGACCCAATTGATCCTGACATTATCTATATCTGTGTGGGAGACTATGCTTATATCGATGTAGCATTAAATTTAGACGACAGAAAAAGACATTCACATTATGGAATTGGTGTTTATAAAACTACTGATGGCGGAACTACTTGGAATGCTACTGGGCTGACCTATCAACTTACCCAGCTCGATGGTTCGTTGATGCGGAGGGTTTTGGTGAACCCCAATTACACCGATAGTTTGCTGGCAGCAGGAACTGGTGGAATATGGGCTTCTGCTGATGCCGGAGTTTCATGGACTCAAAAGCATGACAGTTTGATTTGGGACATTGAATCAGATCCAAATGATCCTTATACCATTTATGCCTCAACAGGTCATTTAAAAAATTCGAACCAAGGAACTGCAGGCATTATGAAATCAACAGACTTTGGTAACACCTGGTCTTTATTAACGACTGGAATCCCAACCAACGGAGATGTTCTTCGTGTTGAACTAGCAGTAGCACCTAGTAATTCGAACCATATTTATGCCCTGGCTTGTAAATCTGATAAAGGGTTGTATGGCATCTATTCTTCTCTTAATGGAGGTAATACATGGAGTTTCAGCAATGCTGGGGGAAAAAATATTTTAGAATGGTATGATGGAAGTAATTCTGGTGGGCAAGGTACCTATGACCTTGCGATATTAGTTGACCCTGTAGATGAAAATAAAGTTTATACCGGAGGTGTAAATATTTGGGGTTCTGCCGATGGCGGAACTACTTTTGATGGGGTTTCTTTATGGTACGATGCGTACGGGCCAGGAATTCATGCAGACCAGCATCAATTCAAGTTTAATCCATTGAATAATAAATTTTATGTTTGTAATGATGGTGGTCTAATAAGTACCAGTAACATCATCATCGGTTCATGGAATAGTGCCATTACTATTCC
>JBFIEB010000016.1:0-19387 GCA_041603555.1 Vicingaceae bacterium | reverse complement strand
GACAAGAACATTAGAAAATAAAACTAGCAACATAAGCCTATTCAGTTTTGAAGGGGCCTTTTTGATTTTATCAATTGTAGTACTATTATTATTGTTGTAGCTGTATAAGTCAATGTTAGTAGTATCCCAGAAAAAATAACGATATACTTAAACCATAGTACTCCACTCCACATCAACCATATACCACCAAAGGTTAAGATAATAGAGATAAAAGGCTCTAATATTAAAAACTTCTTTAACCTCATAGGAATAGAGGTTAACAAGAGGATTGCACCCAGCACTAAAAAGATAAGCGACATACTAAAAACATGATTGTGAACAGTGGTGATAATCTCCTTTTCGTTCTTTTTAAACTTCATTTCCTTAACATCCTCATCTGCTTCATTACCCAAGTAATGCTCCTCCACACCTGATACGGTTGAATTAGTGTTTTCATTCACAAAACGCAAACCCGTATAGTACCCAAAACTTAGTGTAATAACAAAAAAGCCCACTAATAATTTAGCAAGCTTAGGCAATACGTGAATTTTTCCACTTAGTTCCAATCTATATAATTCCTTTTTGTTTGAGCTCTTTAATCTGTTTGGCTAATTTTCTAACATCTTCGGTGAGCGATCGAGCAGAAATAGTAGCCCCGGAGATGTTCTGAATATCGTCTCCAAATTTCATTTCCGAAGGCTCAGATTTACCAACAAATTGTTTCAACCAACGCTTACTTCCTATCTCCCCACCATACTCCTCTCGGTATACCAAAACCCTAACCTTTAGTATAGAAAGGTCGGGTTTAAACACTACCATATAATCAAAATGACTTATCTTACTTTTTGATTTAGATAAGTACATATAAGCACCTGATTTAGAATTATTTATTACCTTATATAAACTGTTGTTATTTAACTTAAATGATAGCTTATTTTGGTTGTTTTGCGATAAGTTAATAGGAGTTTTCGTAATGGTTTGTTCTGGCCATAAACTAGCGAGCGTTTTGTCCATTTTTTTGATTGCACCCTTAGGTAAATCAAAAGAGAAAAACACAACACTTAACACTACTATAAAACCAATTTTTTTCATTATCAAAATCTAAAAACGGCCTGCTAATTTCTTAGCAGACCATAAAATTAATTATTGTAATTTAACTAAAACCAAACTCCTACCCCAAAATTAATTTGTTTCGAAGGCGTGTTACCATCAGCTTTATTATCAAATAGTTGATAATCTGCTTTAAAGGCCGCGCCATTACTAACTTTATATGTAATCCCAAGAGTAATATCTGTTCTTGCATAAGAATCGTTCTTATCTGTATCCACTGGAGTTGAGTCATGTGTATCATAAAATTCATATCTGCCAAACAGGATTACTTTCTCTTTTGCATTCTTTTTGAAAATACTCAACACATCATAACCTATTTCCCCATAATAGCCTAACATAGATGAGCCTAAGTCTTTCCCGGTAAAAATATTGTATTCTTTCGCATTTGCTATATCTGCTTTAATGAATTGAGCCCTTAATTCTAACCCTTTAAACTGGTAACGAGCATCTAATCCAAACATAGTTATGCCCACTATCGAAGAATCCGCTCTTGCTAATGCGCCTGTTGTATCTGCATCCAACAAGCCGTTATACATTTTAGATTGAGTATTACCAAAATAAGCAGCTGCACCAAGTTTCAACCCTTTAATTCCATAATAATCAACTTTAGTTGAAAAATTAGGGCTACTCATGGTTGACTCAGCTCCTTTCTGTCTTCCTTTTCTAAATCCATCACTTCCTCTTAACACACCTCCTCCATCATATCCTAAAAATCCATTAACCACATAAGCCTGATATTTCAACGATAAATTATCGATGGTACCAGTAAAACCTGCCCCCATCTCTCTCCATGTGGTTGGCACAATCTTACCGTCAATATTAGGTCGTTCTACCCCATTAAAAGTAGTTGGCTCATGATATTCATTGATAATTCCCATAGGAATTAACATTAAACCGGCTCTAATGTTAAAGGGTTGACTAATACTATAATTAAGAAATGCTTGCTCAACATACACCTCTTTTACATGTTCAAACTCTACCTCTGTTACAAACTGCACCCTATCATTAAACTTATAACCCATAAAAATGACCATTCTATGAACATCTAAATTTCCATTAGCTCTTGCAGTATCATTAAGGGGCTGGTTGTAATCTATCTGTCCATATCCTCCAATTATTATTGTTTTACCACTATTACCAGACAAAATATTTTGTGCTGAATTCATAGGTGCATTGGTCGTTGTATCTGTATTAACTACTTGAGCCTCTATTCCATTTGCAACAAAAAACACTATTAAAACTACCAGTAACCGTTTCATTTTATTCCCTTATTATCTATTAACTAAAATCTATACTTAGGCTTTATTATGAGTAGATTTTAATCATAGAATTTTATGACTTCCATCAACTTATTTATAATTAGTCTAAATAAGAATAACAATACAAATGTAAAGTTGATGGATAGTTATTGCAATACCTCTTTTGTGGTATTTTTGTAATATTTAATAAGAAAAAGGTAGGAATTATGCTTTGATAATGTTTTGGATAACTGGCTATATTAAAGCTCCCATTCTGGGTTAAAGCAACCAGACAATTTCACAATAAAAGAACATATCTAAATATTTATACCTAAATACGTTGCAAGTATTTATACGGATTGACTCGTATATCATGTAATGTTATATTTGTTATGTTCTTTTATTAAAGGGTATTAAATGTTGATTGTTTGTTGTTTATGTTGTAATGATTGATTGAGAATGTAGTTGCATTTAAAGAATGAAGTTGTTAGTATTATGCCTTTAACTAAACAGTAGATTGACCATACGTAATGATTTAGTATATTTAAGACACTAAAAATGCATCTTATGAAAGCACTTTATAAAATATCATTTACCTTATTAATGCTGTTTACAATGACAGCTGTTGGGCTTGCTCAAAACCTTGTGCCTAATCCAAGTTTTGAGGATACTGTCTATTGTCCGACAAGTTTTAATCAACTAAATGCTACACTATTTTGGTATAGTCCAAATAATGGAAGTTCTGATTATTTTAATTCTTGCAATAATCAAACTTCTACAGTTGGGGTACCTCAAAATGACTTCGGTTATCAATATGCAAAAACAGGAAATGCTTATGCAGGATGGGGGAACTACCATTCATTGAATTCAAATGCGAGAGAATATTTACAAATTCAATTAACATCGGCACTAATTTCAGGGAAAAAATATTTTGTTTCTGCTTATTTATCAAAATCAGATAGTATGCCAGTAGCTATAAAAGATATTGGGATTGCTCTTTCAGATAGTGCTATAGGGAATTTAACGGGAACAACAATTTACTATACACCTCAAATTATTTACTCTTCTTTTCTTACCAATACAGATTGGGTGGAATTATACGATACTATCATTGCAAATGGTGGCGAAAAATATCTAACTATTGGCTATTTTAAAGACGATAATTCATCCGACACAATAAATTTATTTAATTCACAATCCTATAATTATCAATCATACTATTACGTGGACGATGTTAATGTAAACTGTTTGAATTGCAGTACAGGAATAGACGATATTTCCAGTTTGGATAAAATAAATATCTATCCAAACCCTTCTTCGGATTTTATAAATGTGTTTTGGGGAGCTTTGATTGTAAGTAAACTTACATTATTTAACTCAATGGGACAAATTGTATTAACTGTGGATAAAAAGAATTTGCAAAATAAAAATTCTTTAACGATTAAACTAAATTCATTCAATAAAGGAGCTTATTTTCTGAAAATTGAAAACGAGAAATTTTCTACAGTGAATAAAATATTTTTAATTAATAACTAAAGGTGCTGAGTCAGCACTATAATCACTGACAACAACAAAATGAAGACAATATTCAAAACAATTTTATGTATGAGTATATTGGTTGTAGCTGACAATTTAAGCATTTATGCTCAAGCGACACATGGTGTAGGTGCACTTGGTAATAGGCGATTAGCAGCAACAGATTTTCTTGGCTGGGATGGTTTAGGTGTTAATCCTGGACCGCTTGATATAAGGAACGATTTTGCTGATAACATAAACTTTAGAACAGGTCCTGGGCAATTTTTGCGAATGTTAATGCGAGACGGAGGTGCTGGTAACAATGCAGGGAGAATAGCTATGGGTAATAATTTGCCAGATGGTTTTATCCCTCGTTCACGATTACACTTACACCAAACAGGAGGTAATGTTCGCCTACAGTTTACTCGCAATAATGTAGGGAATTTAGGTTCTGATGGGTTTCAATTAGGAATTACTGGAGTTTTAAATACCCCTGCTAATCCTTACCACGCTTATATTAACCATAGAGAAGATGCTCCTATTAAAATATTTACAACTAATACGGAGCGAATGCATATCAATGCAGATAATTCATTAGCTATGATTAATGGATTTGATTCTGTTAATACTTCTGGTTATGTTGGTATAGGTCTAAATACTACTGGACCATTCCCAAATGGTATATGGAATGATGCAGGACCATTCACTTTATTGCATCTAAATGGTGCTGGTAGTATTAGTTCAAATTCTGCTTTAGGATATTTACCTTGGATGCAAACAGGAATAACTCTTACAGATAATAATGATTTATCATATTTTGGATTAAGAGATGTTGCTGGCACCGTAAATGTTACAGAAACTACCATACTTTGGAGTAATGATTTAGCAGTTGGACAGGAAGATGATATGGTTTTTCGTTTTGCAAGAGTTACTGGGACAAGTGCAGGAAGTGGGGCAGGTGATAGTATAAATACTACCAATCTTAGCGTTTGGGACGATTTAGATGGAAGGCACATTGCTCGATTTACTGGTGGTGGCAGATTTGCTTTAGGGCCTACTTTTGGTAGAGGGAATGCGGCTTATGTGTTACCTGCCTCCATGTTTCATATGAGTACAGTAGATACTAATCAAAATTGGATGCAAATTACAAACAGAGGTGGGACAGCAGAAACAGCTCTCGATGGATTGCGTATTGGTATTACTGACACTGGAACAGCACATATCAAACAACAAGAAAACTTACCATTATTATTCTATACCAATAATGTTGAAAATGTTCGAATAGAACCCGACACTGCTTCCACTATGAGCGGAAATGTAGGTAAGGTAGGTATAGGTGATTGGACTACAGCTCAAAACCTTGCCAATCCTATTGATGCAAAATTAGATATTGATGGTGACTTGAGAATTAGACAAGTCACAAAAGACACCAACAATTCAAGATTAGTTTTAGTAATTGATACAACTGACCTTAACAGAGTACATTATTTGGATTTAGATAGCCTACCAGCAAATGTAATTGCTAACAATGGAGTGTCGGTTGATACTGCTGGGGTGGTACAACTTGGTGTTCCTTGTCGTGATTCACTTGGTAATCCAAATGACACAGCAATACAAGCTAATGTTCTTACCGAGGACAGGGTTGTTGCTTTTAGAAATCACCATTTATGGTTTGCATCTTTAAACGCTGACACTGCTGGTGTAGGGATTGGTGGTCAACCTGCTTTTGCACCATTTTGTGAAACAGGCAACACTTTAGAAATTAGTGCGAATTCTAAAAATCCAAGATATGGAAGTACAGCTGCCAGCGGTTTACGTTTTACTAAACTACTTTCAACTTCTCCTGTTGTGCCAGATTCTTTATATGGTATTGACCCAACCAAAGTTCTCTCAGTTGATAGCGCTGGAGATGTTATTTTAATAAATGCTACTGCCAATTTTGGCAGTATTTGTACTAATCCAACACCAGTTCAATTATTGGATGATAGTCAAGTTGATTTAAATTTATTTGAATTTCATTTTTCAGGGACAGGAGGCACTCAACAAGAAAATAATGTTGGTATTGGAACCAATTGCCTAAATCCATTAGCTGGAAAATTACACGTTTACAGAAATAGTGCAAGTGATAGCTCTACGGCTGTATATATTTTAAATTCAGATGATGCGGCACCAGCAACAGGAGGTGCTTCAGTTGGCTTATATGTAAGAAACAATGGAGCAGTAATAGACCCAACTGCTTTTTATACAGTTGGTGGTTGGTTTGAAGCAAATGAAGGTGTTCCTGGCGCATTTCCAGGAGCTGCTATTGTTGTTCCACAAAATGGTGGTTTTGTTCAGATAGGCTTTGACGCATTAAATACAGCTGCTTTTAATACTGAACCATATCTTACAGCAACTCCTGCATCAAATGAATTACTGAGTGTAAATGGGGATATATATGCAAATGGCTTTACCATTCCTTCCGATTTAAACTTTAAAACCAACATTACTCCTATTTCAGACGCTCTAAATAAAGTAAAAAGTCTAAACGGTGTTTATTTTGATTATATAAGTCATCCTACTCTTAATTTTTCTACAGATAGACAAGTTGGATTAATTGCTCAAAATGTAGATACCGTTTTAACTGAAGTAACAAAATACGACTCAACATTACAAGCGTTTACTTTGGATTATGCTAAAATTAATGCCTTGCTTATTGAAGCAATTAAGGAGCAGAGCAATAAAATGGACTCCTTAGAAAATGAAAATAACCTACAAGATTCTATTAATAATGATTTAGAAAATAGATTATTAGCGTTAGAAAATTGTATAAATAGTGCTAATATATGCAATACTCAAGCTCGTGCAGAAAACAATGAAGGAGAAGGAACTGTGATTGAATTAGAGAATCTAATCGCTATCATCCTCGATCAAAATATGCCTAATCCTTTTAAAGATAAAACTGTTATTATTTATACTATTCCTGAAGAAGTTGTCAATGCGCAATTATTGTTTTATGATATGAATGGAAGAATCATAAAAGATGTAACTATTGATGAAAGAGGAGAAGGAAAATTAACGGTTTATGGTGAAAACTTGAAGAATGGTATTTACACTTATAGCCTTATTGCAGATGGAGAACTGATTGCTACTAAGCGTATGGTGAAATCGAAGTAAACTAATTTTTTTGAATTACTCAAAGTCCATTGGTTAACCAATGGACTTTTTTATGGGTTTATCCTTTGATGATGTTCTCTCTAAAGGCATAAATAACAATGCCCGCGGTATTTTTAATACCTAATTTATTCATGATATTTTTTCGATGAGTATTTACCGTATGTGTGCTTAAAAATAATTTATCAGCAATTTCTTTATTGGTTTTTCCATCAGAAATTAATCGAATTACTTCTATTTCTCTTTCAGAAAGAGAAATACCTGAACAACCATTCCCTTCTGAATCATTTTCTTCCGCTAATATATCGATAACCATCCCACAATAAAATTGCTTACCATCATAAGTATCTTCAATTGCTTCCATTATTTCAGGTCTATCGCAATCCGACAACAAATAACTATCAATTCCATTTTTTAATGCTTTAGAAATAATTGACTTTGGCAAAGGATCAGTAATTGCCAGGATTTTGCAATCTTTATATATTCTCTTTATTTCTTTTATAGAGTCAACACCAAAGGGTTCTGAAGAGTAATCAATAACTACAATATCTGGAAAATATTTTGAGGACTGATTAGTTAGATGATCAATAGAATCAGCTACACCTAATACCCTATTTCCCATTTTTGATTGTAAAATGGTTTTTAAGCCTTCAGCAGTTATCTTGTTGTTATTAGCTATTAATATATCTATCATTTTATTTAGATTGATTCTAAATAATGTTCAAATGTAAGAACATTGAACTGACGAAACAAGGATTGTTTGAAAATAAATATCAACAAATAGTATTTTGTTTAACAATCATAAAATCGGTAAATTTACAGTATTAATGAACTCAAGAATTAAATACTTTATTGTCTCAGTGTTTTTTATCGCTTCAAGCGCTTATGCGCATGATGGTGTTATAAAATTTGTTGAGAACAAAGGGCAATGGCCTAATCAAGTTAATTTTAAAAGTTTTGTACCTGGTGGTCAAATTTGGTTAGAAAAGAATAAAATCAGTTACCAGTTTACAAAATACCCTAACCTGCATGCCAATTTTACTTCACAAGAAAAACCCATTGTACAACAGCATGTCGTTTGGGCCAAATTTGTAGGAGCAAATGAAAATTTTAAAGTAAATAAGAAAGAGAAATCAAAAGATTATAATAATTACTTCATTGGCAACAATTCTGACAAATGGACATCCTATGCTTTTTCCTATAATGATATTCGTTATAAAGAGCTGTATGATAAGATTGATCTTAGAATATATCAGCAAGATGGCCATTTGAAATATGATTTTATTATACAGCCTCATGGAAAAAACACTATAAAAATAGGTTACGAAGGTCAAGATCAAATTCAACTCAATAAAGCAGGTGAGTTAGTTATCTCTACAAGCTTAGGTCAAATAATTGAGGAGAAACCTTTTGCCTACCAAATAATTGATGGAATTAAAAAAACTGTTCGTTGTAAATATGTTTTAAAAGGAGATATACTAAGCTTTGATTTGGGTAATTATAACAAATCCTTTGCTATAGTTATTGACCCCATCCTAATTTTTGCGAGCTACAATGGTTCTCCATCTGATAACTTTGGAATGACTGCTACATATGATCAAGGAGGAAACTTATATACTGGAGGTATTGTATATGGTGCTAACTATCCAACTACACCTGGAGCTTATGACCCTGTTGGCACTATCCCAATTATCAACCCAAGCGCTCCAGCTGCTCAAATTACCGATGTCTTCATTACCAAATATGAGCCTAATGGAACTTCTCTAGTTTACTCAACTTATATAGGTGGTGGTGACCAAAATGGAGGAACTGAGGCTGTTCACAGTTTAATATGTGATACACTAGGCAACCTACACATGTATGGTACTACTTCATCTTCTGATTTCCCTGTACTCGGTAATGCATACCAAAACACACATGCAGGTGGAATTCCCAAATCGTTTAATTTTAATGGTATCAACTATGTTGATAGTGGAGGGGTTGGTGGAGGCTCTGACATTTTCATTACAAAACTTAATGCAGCTGGATCTGCTCTTTTAGGCTCTACTTTTATAGGAGGGACAGATAATGATGGGTTAAACTATAGTATTAGTAGTGGAAACTACAGTTCTGTTGCTGCATATGATTCTCTAACCAATAATTATGGCGATCAATTTAGAGGAGAAATTATGATTGATGATAGTGGATATGTTTATATAGCAAGTACTACCTACTCTAATGATTTCCCAATAGTGAACGGTATTCAAGGTACTTATGGCGGATTACAAGATGCAATTGTTTGTAAGTTCTCCTCTAATCTTGATAATTTAATTTGGTCAACTTATTTAGGAGGAATGGATAAAGATGCTGCCTATTCAGTAAAAGTTAATAATAATTACGAAGTAATCGTAGCCGGTGGAACTTGTTCAAATACATTCCCTACCACTCCAACTTCAATAAACCCAGCATATTTGGGAGGAGAGTCAGATGGATTCTTAACTAAAATTACTGGCAATGGTTCAACTATTATGTCTTCTACATTTATGGGTACCAATGACTATGACCAATGCTATTTTATTGAAGTGGATAGATTTGGCTCCATATATACTGTCGGACAAACTCATGGCAATTACCCAGTCATAAACTCTCCTTATTCAAACCCTAATAGTGGAAATTTTATCGTTAAAATGGATACGAACTTAACTTCGGTTGTTTATTCTACCATCTTCGGAAATGGTAACCTAACCTCAGAATTTTCACCATCTGCCTTCCTAGTTGATAGATGCCAAAACGTATATGTTTCAGGTTGGGGAGGAAATATTCTTGGACCAAACACTTTAACTGGAATGCCAATAACTACCAACTCTATAACTTCATTAGCTGGTGATAGTATACCAACAACCTCTGGTGATGGATACAATTTTTATCTAACTGTTTTTGAAAGAGATATTCAATCACAACTCTTTGGCATCTATTATGGAGGAGTAACAAGTCAAGAACATGTGGACGGTGGAACTAGTCGATTTGATAAGAACGGAATTATTTATCAATCGGTTTGTGCTGGTTGTGGAGGTAATGATGATTTCCCTACCACTACTGGAGCATACTCAAACGTTAATAATGCTGCGAACTGTAATAATGGAGTTTTTAAATTTGATTTTGAAATTATTCCTTCAGCAGAATTTACTGTTGATACTTTTCAAGGTTGTGCTCCTCTAACAATTACCTTCACAAACTCTAGTAATGGAGGGGACACCTATTTGTGGGATTTTGGTAACGGAGATACGACTTCACAAATTTTCAATCCAATCAAAACCTATACTATACCTGGTGTATATTTTGTATCGCTACTAATAACAGACTCCATATGTAATACAATTGATACCGCATTTCAAACAATTACTATCTCGCCCCCAATAAGTGTTAGCGGAGGAGACACCACAACTACATGTGATACCACTACTCTATCCATAAGTACGACAGGAGGTCCAACATCTTTTATTTGGTCAAGCAATAACTTATTTACTGATACACTTAATTCAAGTCTAACTGACTCTAGCTATTTGGCAACCGTAATAGACACAACTTGGTATTTTGTGATGGCAACTAACGGTGTTTGCTCAGCAATTGATAGTTTTTTGGTTAATTATGTTGGTTTTCAAATTAGTACAAATGACACCTCAACATGTCTTGGAGATCCTGTTCCTGCCTGCGTTACAAACTTGTCAGCAATGGCATTAACCTATAGCTGGACACCAACTTCTACTATAATAAGTGGAGCTAACACTCCTTGCCCTATAGTAAATCCAGACTCAACGACAACTTATACTGTTGCTTCTCAAAACGTATATGGCTGCGTAGTCATAGATACGCTTCAAGTGGTTCCATCCGGTTTTGATCCTAACAATATAAGTATATGGGCTGATAAAGACACATTGTATGATGGAGAAAGTACCTATATACACGTTACCCCTAGCTCTGGCTTTACCTATCAATGGATTCCAAACCTATACCTGAGCAGTGCTACCAGCCCTAACCCTCTTACAAATCCACCTGTAACAACAACGTATACGGTTGTGTTAACGGAGAATGGAACTTTATGTAAATACCCCAAATCGATTACTATTTATCGTTTTGAAATACTTTGTGGTGAACCAGAAGTATTTATACCAAATGCATTCACCCCTAACCAAGATAATGAAAATGATGTTTTACTTGTAAGAGGAAAAAATGTGGCAAAAATGGTATTAAAAATTTATGACAGATGGGGTGAATTAGTATTTGAAACAGACAAGCAAAGTAAGGGATGGGACGGAAGTTTTAAAGGAGAATTAGTTGATCCGGGAGTATTCGTTTATTACCTTGAAGTCACTTGTGTAGATGAACAAGAGTACTTTAAAAAGGGAAACATAACAGTTATTAGATAAAGTGAAGACAGGAAGTATTAAAATATATCTATTCATATTCATTGGTTTTTGCAACTTTTCAGCAAAAGCTCAAGATATTCACTTTTCTCAATTTTACAACTCACCACTCAATTTGAATCCTGCGTTAATTGGTGGTTTTAATGGTGAATTTAGATTTGTTGGCAACCAAAGAACACAATGGAGCTCAGTAACAACCCCCTATTCTACTTTTGGTTTAAGTGCTGACGCTAAGAATATATTCAACACGCCTATTGGGGTTGGGCTATCCCTTTACCAAGATAAGGCTGGTGATTCTGAATTTAGCACATTACAAGTAGGATTTGGTGGGGCGTATGCTATTCATTTAAAAGATTCCACGCAAACCATTACATTGAGTGGCCAACCGGTTTTTACACAGCGTAGTATTAATTACAATAAATTACAATTTGACAATCAATATAATGGGGTCGTTTATGATGCCAATCTGGGGAATGGAGAAACATTTTCTAATAATGGTAGGTCTTACTTTAACCTTCATGGAGGAATTGCTTGGAACTATCAAATAGCGCAACGAAAAGAGGTAACTGCTGGATTCGCGATGCACAATATCTTAAGACCTCAACAGACGTTTTTTAATGAGGATATAAAACTACACCAACGTTTCACCCTGCATGCAGGAGGATTATTTGCAGTCAGTGCTAAAGTTGACGTATTGCCTAATATTAGTTTTCAGAAACAACATAAATTCAAAGAAATAATTTTTGGTGGACAAGGTAAGTACCACCTTAACAATGGTAATTACAAAGCACTTTATGCTGGTGTATGGTATAGAAATTCTGATGCTACCTATTTTAATGTTGGTTTAGATTATGCTGATTTTCATTTTGGAATTAGTTACGATTTAAATCTGTCTTCTTTAAGTGTTGCTAGCCATAATCGAGGGGGATTTGAGTTTGCCATTATCTACATTTTACAACGCTATAAACCAGATATTAAAAGATATAAAGCCTGTCCTGATTATATTTAGGAGTACCGTTGAGTGAAAAAGAGAAAGGGATATAGCATTAAAAATTTTGCAAATACAATTTTTGTTATTTGCTTTTCCGTCCTGTCTATTACAATAAGCGCCCAAACCCAAAAGCAATTTATTAAAGTTGGGGATCAATTAAACGATGAGAGTGATTATTATGGAGCATCGTTGTGGTATAAAAAAGCGATGGATCTAGATTCTACCTATTTAGAAGTAGTTTTTAAATATGCTGAATCTTTAAGAAAATACAACGATTACGCCAAGGCAGAATCTAAGTATTATTACATTTTCAAAAAAGACAGAGGTAGTTCTTATCCACTTGCCCCTTTTTGGCACGCAACCATGTTAAAATACAACGGCAACTACACTGAAGCGAAAAAATCCTTTAAACGATGTAAACGATTTTTCTCAAGAGATAGAAAAGGATATCATTATTTAAAAATAATGAACGAAATAAAATCATGTGAAGAAGCAATAAAGATTATGAGAGACTCCATTCCTGTAGATATTAAAAATATGGGGCCTGATATTAACACATACAGTAGCGAACTAGGAGGAACTTTATTAGATGATTCTACTGTTATATATTCTTCATTAAGAGATGAAAAGATGCAAGGAAATAATATTGTGGTGGACACCTCTTTATATTTGGTTAGACTTTTTCAAGGAAGTAAACATGGAGATGTATGGAAATTAGATGATAAGCTTGATGAAAAAATTAATGAACAGGGGTTTCATATTGCCAACGGATGTTTAAATGCAAAAGGAGATGTGTTTTACTATACACGATGTGATAGGAGTTTTAAGTGTAAAATATATGCTATCAATTACAACAATGGTGAATGGGGTATGCCATTTGAAGTTAAAGGAGTCAATATTGATGGTTATACTACTACTCATCCATCAATAGCTAAAATAAATGACAAAGAAGTCTTGTTCTTCTCTTCTAATCGTGAAGGTGGAGAAGGAATGATGGATATCTGGTATTCACGAAAAGATGCCAATGGACATTTTATGGCTCCAGCCAACGCTGGAAATAAAATAAATAGTATAGAAGATGAAATAACACCTTTTTATAACCCTAAAGATACTGCGCTTTACTTTAGTTCTAACTGGCATTATGGCTTAGGTGGATTCGATATTTTTAAATCTAAATCGGATGTTATTAAATTTGAGAAGCCTGAAAACATGGGTTATCCGATTAATACGAGTACCAATGACTTTTATTATAACATTCGTAACAGCACAGCTTTAATCACATCAAACCGAATAGGTTCATTTACTAAAAAGGGAGAAACCTGTTGTAACGATGTTTGGGTTTATGAAATACCAGACACAATTCAACCCATTTACACTACGTTGGAAGAATTAAATAGGTACTTACCTGTTCGTTTATATTTCCATAATGACCACCCAAACCCAAGAACTAGGGATACTCTTACAGATTTAAACTATATGACAACTTATAAAAGCTACACGAGACTTTACAATGAATACAAAAGAGAGTATTCTCAGGGATTAAAAGGAGAGGATAAAGAAGATGCCCTGCTTGATATTGAAGATTTGTTTAGTGAAAACATTGATAAAGGCGCGAGCGATTTAGAGTTATTTACCCCTCTTCTAATTAAAGAATTAGAAGCAGGAAAAACAGTTACACTTACCATTAAAGGTTTTGCCAGCCCACTATCAAAATCGGATTATAATGTAAATTTAACATTGCGAAGGGTCTCAAGTTTGATTAATTACTTGAGCGAATATGAAAATGGTATGATGCTACCTTATATAAATGGCTCTGCAGAAAATGGAGCTCAATTAATATTTATTAAAGTTCCTTTTGGAGAATATCAATCGGTTAAAACCATTAGTGATGATATAAAAGATCAACGTAATTCTGTTTATAGTCCTGGAGCCGCTTTAGAGCGTAAAATAGAAATTATTGCCATACAAGCAGATGATACCAGCCAAGTAGCTATGGATGGTAGTGAATTGGAAAAGCTACCGTTGCTAACCTTTAAAGATTCCATTATTAACTTGAATGTTGGGCAAACAGAAAAGCAATTAAAAATTATTAATAATGGTGAAGCTCCTTTAAAAATATTTTCTGCTACGTTTAGTTGTGAAGGTTTTACCATTGATTTACCAGGATTAGAAATACCACGCCTGGAACCTTTAACGTTGAATTTAACTTATAACCCAAAAGAACATACGCCAAAGACTTGTACTGTAGAGTTTTTAACCAATACCATTCCTAATAAGATTAGGAAGACTATCATCATTGAATAAATTATTTGCAATACTCTTATTACTATTTTCTGTACCCCTTTTCGGACAAGCGGAACATTATATAGCTAAACTCAACAAACATAGAGTAGAAAAGGATAAGGAATTTGGTGATACCGCTACCTCTATTTTACCAGATGAAATGGTATTAAAGTTTGAGCATTTAAACTACTATAAGCCTGATCAAAAATTTAATGTATTAGCAAAATTTAAAAAGAAAATTGGCAAGGAGTTTTTTATGACTACCTCATCAGGTAAGAAAAAGAAATTTAGGCAATATGGTATTTTGAGCTTTGAATTAGATGGTAAAAAATTAAAATTGCCCATTTACCAAAACATTAAATTGATGGAACAAGAAAAGTATAAAGATTACATTTTTATTCCCTTTACCGATTTAACAAATGGAGAAGAAACCTACGGTGGAGGAAGATATATTGAATCCAGCATACCAACCGGGAACAGTTATAGCTTAGATTTTAATTACTGCTTTAATCCATACTGCCATTATACCACAGGTTATAATTGTCCTATACCACCAAAAGTTAATTTTTTAAATGTAAGAATAGAAGCTGGGGAGAAGCAATATAAAAATGATGAACATTAAAGGAGATTTTGTACTTTTAAGCAAGTGAAAAAGCTATTCCCTATATTATTTCTATTTATTTCATCCATTGGATTTACTCAAAACACACTAATACCTGATGCGAATTTTGAGCAGGCATTAATTAATTTGGGGTTAGACACAGCTCCAATAAATGGTAGTGTACCAACAGCCAATATAGACACACTTTCAGTATTAAATATTGATAATAAAAGTATAAGCAATTTAGCCGGCATAGAAGATTTTACTGCTTTAACCTCATTGTCTTGTTGGAATAATCTAATAACAAGTTTAGTATTAACTCAGAATACAGCTTTAACATATTTAGATTGTTCATCTAATCAAATATCTAGCTTAGATATCACTCAAAATACTTTACTAGATACCTTAGCTTGTGCTGCTAATTTACTTAACAACTTAAATGTTACCCAAAACAGCAATTTAACTGGATTGTTTTGTTCACAGAATCAACTCAGTAGTTTAGACCTTACTCAAAATACCGGATTAAATAGTCTGAATTGCAGCAGTAATTCATTAAGCAATATAGATATTACTCAAAATACAGTTCTAAATAATTTAGTGTGTAATCATAATAACTTAAGTTACTTGGATCTAACTCTTAACACTACATTAAATTGGTTGTTTTGCAATTCAACTCAACTTATTAATTTAGATCTTTCACAAAATCCAGTACTTACCAATTTATATTGTCATGATAATCCACTTGAATGTATAAATCTAAAGAATGGCAACAATATTAATCTTCTAAATTTTAGTGCTTCTAATAATCCAAATCTAACTTGTGTAGAGGTAGATAATATACAATGGTCTATAGCTAATTGGTTAGCTATAGATGATACATTATCATATCAAGATAGCTGTTATGCAGCATGTGCTAATCCAATTGGAATTAATGAACTGCAACAACCCACTTTATCTATCTACCCTAACCCTACATCGTCAGAATTAACCATAGAAACTGAAGAATCAATTACTAAAATTGAAATTATAGATATTACTGGGAAAACCATTAAAACAATAACCCCAAGCTTAAACAGAATTAATGTCACTGAACTTCCTGAAGGGGTTTACTTTATTAGAATAATAAGTGAAGAAAACATCATCACCCATAAGTTTATAAAACAATAATCATCCTATTTTTACTTTCCTAAATTCTGGAGCTGTTAAATCTTGTTAAATCATTAGCATATTTTTGTATATAGCCAATCAATCCTAAAATTTTATTGTACTATTATATATTTAAAATTATAAGCTATGAAAACAGTATTCAGTTTATTGCTAATTATTACCTTAACTATTCATTCTTCTGCTCAAGAAAATGTAGTTATTCAAGATTCAAACTTCATTATTTATTCAGTTAAACAAAAGAAAGTTGTAAGCGCTGATGAAATAGTAAAAGATATGAAAAAGTATGATGTGTTACTATATGGTGAGGCGCATGACGATTCAATTACGCATAAAATGCAAACCTTACTGTTTCAATTATTATTTGAAAAATATGGTAAGGATGCCACCGTTTCAATGGAAATGTTTGATAGAGATGTACAATATATTATGGATGAATACTTATCTGGAACCATCAAAAAAAAAATATTTCCTCAAGGATTCAAGAAAATGGAGCAACTACAATGATTATGAACCAATGGTTGAATTTGCAAAAGCAAAAGAACTTCAAGTAATTGCCGCAAATGCACCATTCCGATATGTAAATGTTGCTACTAAAGGTGGGTTAGAAGCCTTACAAAACTTATCTGACCATGCAAAAACAGCCATGGCTCCTCTACCTTACAACTATGCTACTGGACCTTACAGAGATAAGCTAGATCAGTTAATGGGACACACACCCGGAGAAAAAAGACCATCATACGACATGATACCGGGTCAATCATTGTGGGATGCAACTATGGCTTATTCAATAGTAGAATACAATAAAAATAATCCTTCAAGTAAGATTATCCATTTAAATGGAAAGTTCCATTCGGAAGAATATTTTGGCATCTATCAACGATTAGCAGATTACAACAAAGACATTAAAGCCTTAGTTGTAACAGGCGAATCTAATGATGAAAAATTTCCGAATATAAACTTTGAAGATTATAATAAGCTAGGAGATTATATCATTTTTACTAATCCAAGATTGCCAAAAACGATTAAAAAGGACGTTAACTAATTATTTCAAACTCACTCTTTTTTCCAATTCAAACAATGCAGGAATAGTATTATCTACCAAAGGTTCACAAGTATTATTAAAGTCTTTTTTTAATAAAAGCTCTAATTCGCACAATGAATCAAAAATAGCATCTTCACAGCCATAGCCTAAAACGATATCTTGTCTAATATGATGTATGGAACAAGTAGCATCTAAATCAAAGGTAATAATTACCGAGCCCTCTATTTCGTTAAGCTGCGCTTCCATCGGGTATTCCATTTTTAAACTGTAATTGGTATTACTTTCGTTAGGGATACTGTTGTTCTGACTAAAAAAGAACAATGAATGGGCAATTAGTAGTGATAATATGGTAAAACGTTTAATAATCATACTTACTTAAACGAAATATATCCTTAATTTGTTATATAGGAAATTATAATTAACAAAAAAAGCCTGCTTCAATGAAGCAGGCTTTTTACTTAAATGCTGCATTAATTATTCGAAAACATCATCACCTAAATTAGTGTTTTGTTCGATAGAAGTTACTTCTAAATCAAAAACTTGTGGTCCGGCAGATTGATTAATCTTGTGGGCATAATTAATTCCATTTACCACTTTATAATCAGAGAATATTGAAACAGAAGTTATTAGTCCACCCGCAGCTTCTCCAACATCTTTAACTTGCATTGCCTTAACTTGTAAGTTAGATGCCACCTCATACCACTCTGTTTCTTTTTCACCATTTTTTTTAATGACTTCAATTTTATAAGCATCCTTTCCTTCAACTGGTTCAATCCCTAATAAATTAAATTTACTCCCAGAGGCAGTATAATTTACTTCATCAAATAGCACAGCGCTAGCTTTTAAATCTTCCAACTCATCTCCTTCTAAATCTTTATTTCCCTGCATGCCACTAACTTTACCTTTAACACCATTAAATGTTTGTTTTTGAATAACCATCGTCCCCATAGTTATGGTCATGGCAAATTTATTTGGTGCTTTTTGATATCTTGTAAAGTTTAGTGTTTGCCCTTGCATTGAAGCATTCATCTTAACGGTTACATCTTTTACTTTCTTTAATTTTTTATCTAGATTTTTTCCTTTAGGCATTCCGTATTTTGCCTCAATAAACTTATCCAGCACACTTTCAGCCGTTACTCCTTCAGGTGCATCTTTTAAAGGCTCTACCCAATCATTCCCATAAGTGTCATAAAAATCAACCTCTTTAATTGATGAGAATTGTTTCAACTTTTCTGAAACCTCTCCTTTATCACCTACTACCAAAATATACGCATTCTCCGGCTTAATGTATTTCTTAGCCATAGCCTGTACATCATCAACAGTAACTGCTGCCAAGTTCTTAAGATAGTTAGCATAATAGTCAGCAGGTAAATTGTATTTTTCAGTATTAATTGCAAATCGAGCAATTGTTTGAGGATTTTGTAACGTATAGGCAAAAGTTCCCGTCATATAATTCTTTACACTTTGTAAATCTTCCTCAGATACTTTTTCGTTTACCATTCTATTTAACTCAACCATAAATTCAGTAACTGAGCTATCAGTCACCTCGTTTCTCACTTTAGCATTTGCATTAAACTCACCCACTAATTCATCTGAACTAATTCTTGAATAAGCACCATAAGTATAACCATGTCCTTCTCTTAAATTCATGAATAACCTTCCTGTCATTCCTCCTCCCAAAATGGTATTCATTACTCTTGCTTTAATCACATCAGGGTTGTTATGCTTAAGATTAATAGGGTAAGTAATATTTATTACTGATTGTACAGCCCCTTCTTTATGGACTACTGCAACCTGAGTTTTATCAGGAGCTACTGGAGTTCTATACTTATTTACCGGCACATCTCCTTTTTCCCAAGCACCAAAGTACTTTTCAATTATTGGCTTAACTTCAGCTACAGTTAT
>JBFIEB010000015.1:0-19563 GCA_041603555.1 Vicingaceae bacterium | reverse complement strand
GCAAGGAAATGTTGGGCCACAAGGACCTGCTGGAGCAAATGGTGTTACTTATATGAATGGTGTTACTCTTGGAGCACTTACTAATGTTACTTCTGCTACTTGGGCTAATGTAGCCGGAATGAGTTTTAATTTTACAGCTCAAACAACTTCTGCTGTGGTAATATTTTCTGCATCAGGGTGGGCATGGACTGGAGCAATGGCTTATGTTCAATTTAGAGTGAGAAATGGTGCAACAACTTTAGGAATGACCAATACTACTATGCAAAATTATGACGATGTAACAGGAACTGTTACCCCATGGAGCTGTACTTTTACTAGATACATTACTGGATTAGTTGTAGGTAATAATTACACCTTCTCTGTACAAGGTCAGGTAGGTGGTATTTTAGGTACTTATGATGCTCAAATTGTTCCTGGAACTGATGGTCATCATATGTCTTTATCTGTTATACAGTAATAATTTAATCTATCATTGTTATGAAAAAAATAATTTCTGCGTTTCTCGTCTTCTTCCTTTTCAGTGTTTCATTTAGCATAAATGCTCAAAACACAGAGAAACCTACATTATCAGTAACATCAAAAAAATCGACTAACACAAAAAAAGTAGCAGTTGTTAAAAAAGACAAAGCAACCTTAACAGCTGCTTCAAAAAAAACAATTACAACTACAGAAAAGAAAAAAACGACTAATCCTAAAAAAGCAGTTAATTCTGTTCCTAAGTTAGGTGTAATGAACAAAAAAGACGAGAAATAATTTTTCGAAGCTAAACTGTACGAAATGAAAATACACAAACATAAATATTGGACTAGAGTTTTTCTCTTCCTTTTATTTGTTTCTTGTTGCGCAATAACACGAGCCCAAAATACTTTGGTACTTAATGGTGCCATTACAGTACTTAATGCTGGTACAGCTGGTTCTCCTGTTTATTTAGTAGTAAATGAAACAAATACTTTAGGAATTGCTAGGCTTGCTGGAGGAGGACATATTCATTCTGAAAATCAGTACAATTTTGTAAGATGGGTTTCGGGCACAGGAACAGGAAGCTATGTTATCCCTTTTGGAGTGGGTGGTAATCCGGCCGATTATATTCCTTTTACATTTAATAAAACAACTGCTGGAAATAGTGATTTAGACATGTCTACTTGGGCAACCAATGTTCAAAATATACCCCATGCTGCAACAACTAATGTTGGACCAGTAACAAGTATGACAGGTACTGCTGATTCCGTTTTATATGCTTTAGATCGTTTTTGGGATATTCAAACTTCTGGAGCTACAACTGCTGATTTAACCTTTTCATATTTAGGTGTTGAAAATACAACTTCGAACCCTACAGATACTGTAAAAGCTCAACACTGGAATGGAGCTGCTTGGGATCCTCAAGTTGGTCCAGGAAATTTAGGTGTTGTTGCAGGTGTTGGAACAGTTGGTCCTTTTGTAGGTCAAACAACTTTTTCACCTTGGATATTATCAACAATTCCAGTTTGCCCAACAGCAACTATTTCGTTTCCAACTAACTATTGTGATAACGATACTACTCCAGTATTGATTACTTTTTCTGGTGGCTTGGGCGGATTATATACTGCAAGTCCAGTTGGTTTAGCTATTGATTCTCTAACAGGAACTGTTATCCCTGCTAACAGTACACCTGGAACCTATACGGTAACTTATACGATAGATTCTACAGCTGTTTGTGCGATATTTACAACAGTTACAAACATTACAATTAATGCTACAAGCACTTCTCCTCAAGCCACTTCAATTTGTCAAGGAGATAGTATATTGTTAGGTGGTATTTTTCAAACAACTGCAGGTATTTATACGGATACACTTGTAAATGCTAATGGTTGTGATAGCATGATAGTAACAACCTTAACTGTTGACCCTTTAAATTCAATTACTGCTAACCCAAATCCTCCAATTTGCTTTGGCGACCCAATTGTGCTAACTGCTGCGAGTAGTGGTAACGGAGTAATCACATGGTACAGCGACCCTAATGGAACAACAGTGATAGGAACAGGAAGTCCATTTTCGCCAACAGTACCAGGAATTGGAACCTATGTCTTTTATGTAAATGAAGTAGGTGCTTGTCCAAGTGCAATGGATTCAGTAGTATTGATTGTAGGAGGAGTTCAAGCAATAATTACTGCTAATCCTATAACCGGTACTATTCCATTAACAGTAACATTTAACGGAGCAGGTTCTGTTGGAGGGATTACTGGTTATTCATGGGATTTTGATGGAGACGGCAATATTGATGATACACTATCAAATGGGTCTTTCGTTTATACTACTATTGGAACTTACACAGCAATGTTAATTGTAACGGATGGAACATGTTCTGATACGGTTTACATTACCATTGATGCTTTTGGTGAATCCGCCATATTAATCCCTAATGTGTTTACGCCAAATGGAGATGGTCAAAATGATCTTTTTACTGTTGATGGGGTTAACCTTAAAACTGTTGAAGGGGTTATCTTTAACCGTTGGGGACAAAAACTGTTTGATTGGAATGGTGTAAAAGGTGGTTGGGATGGAAGAACCACAGCAGGTTCTGAAGTGCCAGATGGAACTTATTTCTACATTATTAACGCAGTTGGAGAAGATGATACTGAGTACTTTAAAAAAGGTGGCGTGAGTTTAATTAGATAACTAAACAGGATTAATTATATTATTTTTAAAAAGCCTTGTGAAGATTCACAAGGCTTTTTATTTTGAGGTTCCGAGCGGATTCGAACCGCTGTAGATGCTTTTGCAGAGCACTGCCTAGCCGCTCGGCCACGGAACCTTTTTTATATTCAAATCAAATAACTTTTCGGTTTTTGATTTTTTCTTTTCGCCTTCTTCATCGTTAAAATTTAGACCCATAGCGTTGCTATGCCTGAAAATTTTGCCTCGAACAAGAAAAAAATAAACTTATCAAATTCCCAAACCCCTATTTAATACGAATATAAGGGCTACAAATCTAACAATAAATTTAATACTTTTATCTAAAATTAATGCCATGATTATTGACCTAAGAAGCGATACAGTTACCTTGCCAACTCCTGAAATGAAGGAGGCTATGTTTAATGCAAAAGTAGGTGATGATGTATTTGAGGATGATGAAAGTGTAAATAATTTAGAAAGTTTAGGTGCTTCAATTTTTGGAAAAGAAGCAGCCCTCTTTTGTCCTTCCGGAACCATGGCGAACCAAATTGGAATTAAAATAAACTCTAATTCGCCTGGTGAAATTATATGTGATGAGCTTTCTCATGTCTATAAATATGAAGGTGGTGGTATTGGTTTTAATGCTGGCTTGGCTTCTAAATTATTAAAAGGAGATGCCGGAAGATTAACCGCAACACAAATTGAAAATGCGATTAATCCTGATGATGTCCATTTTCCTGAAACACAATTAGTCAGTTTAGAAAACACCTGCAACAAAGGAGGAGGTACTATTTATGAACTAGATGAAATCAAAAAAATAAATGCTCTATGCAGTAGTAAAAGGCTAAAACTACATTTAGATGGAGCTAGAATTTTTAATGCCATAGTAGAAGCAGGTTATTCTGCTCAGAATATCGGAGCACAATTTGATACCATTTCAGTTTGTCTTTCAAAAGGATTAGGAGCACCTGTTGGCTCGTTATTATTAGGAACAAAAACAGCTATAAAAAAAGCACGAAGAATTAGAAAGTTATTTGGTGGTGGAATGCGGCAAGCTGGTTATATGGCCGCTGCAGGAATTTATGCGTTAGAAAATAATATTGGTCGATTAAAGGAAGACCATATAAGAGCACAACAATTGGGAGAAGCACTGCAAAATCTTTCTTATGTAAAAGAAGTGCTTCCTGTATATACCAACATTGTAGTTTTTGAGGTGATTGATACTATAGGATTTAATGAGATTATTCAACAACTAGAGGCGAAAGGAGTGCGCTCTGTGGCCTTTGGTCCACAACAAATTCGATTGGTAACTCATCTCAATTTTACTGATGACATGCTAATAGAGGTTATTGATATTTTAAACTCTATTAGTGTCTAATGATTCAAATTGACGACACGATAGTTTCAGAAGTGCTACTTGAAAAAAAATTTGTTTGCAATTTAAATGCATGTAAAGGGGCTTGCTGTATTCAAGGAGATGCTGGAGCGCCACTAGAAGAAAATGAATTGGACGAGCTGGTAAATGTTTTGCCAAAAGTAAAAGAATACCTCTCTGAAAAATCGATAGCAGCACTTGAAGAAGACCTTTACACCATAGATGATGATGGAGAATATGTTACACAATTAGTAAATGGAAAAGAATGTGCTTTTGTGTTTTTTGATGAGAATAGAATAACCAAATGTTCCATAGAGCAAGCATACAATGATGGTAAAATTGATTTTAAAAAGCCTATTTCTTGTCATTTATTTCCAGTTCGATTAACTCCCTACAAAAGTTTTACTGCTGTAAATTACGCCTACTGGGACATTTGTGATGATGCTTGTGCGCTTGGTGAAAGTTTAGGGGTAAAAACGTATCAGTTTTTAAAAGAACCCCTCATTAGAAAGTTTGGAAAAAAATGGTTTGAGGAATTAGAATTGGTTGATCAACATTTAAAAAAAACTGACTAATTTTTTTAAAATTCACTCTAACAAAATAAAAAAATAATCCACTCGACCAATTCTTTTTTTTTGTCGTTGAACAAATAAATTACATTCATAAGTCAAATCTCTTTAGTGTCAATCAGTTGAGATAATTATAAAAATTTATACACATTTTATTGTTCAATTTGGTTGTTGAAAACTTCGATAAATTGTGAATTAAAATGTGTTGATTGGCATAATTATTTTACCAATTTTTGTAGTCCAATTTGTTTCCAAAAGAAACTTTCTGGCATTTAATACACTTTGTAACGATAGCCTAACTACCTGTTATACAGGGATTAACTGTGCTAAAACTAACGCTTAAAAAAATAAACATGGAAGAAATAACAAAATCAAAAAAAGAGTTAGAGATAGAAACAGTATTGCCAGAAAACATCCCCGTTGCTCATGACGAACCTATCTTAAAAGATAACCCCAATCGTTTTGTTTTGTTTCCAATTCAGCACGATGATATTTGGCAATTTTATAAAGATCAACAGGCAAGTATTTGGACAGCAGAAGAAATAGATTTATCTCCTGACATTTCAGATTGGGAAAATAAATTAAATGATGATGAGCGATTTTTCATTAAACATGTCTTAGCATTTTTTGCTGCTAGTGATGGAATCGTTAATGAAAATCTAGCTGAAAATTTTTTAAGTGAAGTTCAATATACAGAAGCAAAATTCTTTTATGGTTTTCAAGTCATGATGGAAAATGTTCACTCCGAAACATATTCATTATTAATTGACACTTACATCAAAGACCAAAAAGAAAAAGATTATTTATTTAATGCTATAGAAACTTTCCCTCCTGTAAGAAAAAAGGCTGATTGGGCAATGCGTTGGATTGATAATGGAAGTTTTGCTGAGCGCTTGGTTGCTTTTGCAGCTGTTGAAGGCATTTTCTTTTCAGGAAGCTTTTGCTCTATTTTCTGGTTGAAGAAAAGAGGGTTAATGCCAGGATTAACTTTTTCTAATGAGTTAATTTCAAGAGATGAAGGAATGCATATGGATTTTGCATGTTTGCTTTATAACAATCATTTAGTCAACAAACTATCTAAAGAGAAAATAACAGGAATTATAACAGATGCTGTAAAAATCGAAGCAGAATTTGTAACGGAATCGTTGCCTGTTAAATTAATTGGAATGAATTCTGACTTAATGAATCAATACATTCAATTTGTTGCTGATAGATTATTAACGCAACTAGGTTGTGACAAAGTTTATAACACAACAAATCCTTTCGATTTTATGGACATGATTTCATTACAAGGAAAAACGAATTTCTTTGAAAAGAGAGTTGCTGAATACCAAAAGGCTGGCGTATCTAACGTTACTCAAGATTTAAATGAAGGATTTAGCTTAGACGAAGATTTTTAATGACCTAATAAATACGATTAACGACTATGTTTGTACAAAAAAGAGACGGGAGAAAAGAACCTGTTCAATTCGATAAAATTACCGCTAGGATTAAAAAACTGTGTTATGGATTAAACGAATTGGTTGACCCTACTAAAGTTGCAATGCGTGTAATCGAAGGATTGTATGACGGTGTTACGACTTCAGAATTGGACAATTTAGCCGCTGAAGTTTCTGCAACAATGACTGTACAGCATCCTGATTTTGCCCTTCTTGCTTCACGAATAGCCGTTTCAAATCTTCATAAGGGAACCGACAAAAGTTTTTCAACAACCATGGAAAAACTTTACAACTATATTGATCCTAAAACAAATGAAAAAGCCCCACTTTTAGCTGATGATGTTTATGAAATAATTAATAAAAATGCTGATTTATTAGATTCATCTATCATTTATGATAGAGATTTTAATTATGATTTTTTTGGATTCAAAACATTAGAAAGAGCATATCTTTTAAAATTGGACGGACAAATTGCGGAAAGACCTCAGCACATGCTAATGAGAGTTGCCGTTGGCATCCATAAAGAAGATGTAGATGCTGCAATTGAAAGCTATAACTTAATGTCAGAAAAATGGTTTACACATGCTACCCCAACTTTATTTAATGCCGGAACGCCTAAGCCACAAATGTCGTCTTGCTTCTTATTAGCAATGAAGGATGATAGCATTGAAGGGATTTATGATACGCTAAAACAAACAGCAAAAATTTCTCAATCTGCTGGAGGTATAGGGTTAAGTATTCACAATGTAAGGGCTACTGGTTCATACATTAAAGGAACCAATGGCACTTCAAATGGTATTGTCCCAATGTTAAGAGTATTCAATGATACTGCTCGTTATGTTGATCAGGGTGGTGGAAAAAGAAAAGGTTCTTTTGCCGTTTACATTGAACCTTGGCATGCTGATATATTTGATTTCCTTGACTTGAAAAAAAATCATGGAAAAGAAGAGCAAAGAGCTCGTGATTTGTTTTATGCTATTTGGGCACCAGATTTATTTATGAAAAGGATTGAAGAAGATGGAGATTGGACATTAATGTGTCCTCATGAATGTCCTGGTCTTTATGACACTTATGGCTCTAAATTTGATGCCCTTTATACAAAATACGAAGCTGAAGGAATGGGCAGAAAAACCGTTAAAGCACGTGATTTATGGAATACTATTTTGGAATCTCAAATTGAAACGGGGACACCATATATGCTATATAAAGATGCGTGCAATGAAAAGTCTAATCAAAAGAATTTAGGAACCATTCGCTCTTCAAACTTATGTACCGAAATAATGGAATATACTTCTAAAGACGAAGTTGCCGTTTGTAACTTAGCCTCTTTAGCTCTCCCTAAATATGTTATTGATGGACAGTTTGATCATCAAAAATTATTTGACATTACCTATGTAGCAACTAAAAATCTAAATAAGATTATTGATAATAATTATTACCCAGTTGAGGAAGCGCGTAATTCTAATTTTCGCCATCGTCCAATTGGATTAGGGGTTCAAGGGCTGGCCGATGCGTTTATTTTATTAAGATTGCCTTTTGATTCTGAAGAAGCTAAAACATTGAATAAAGAAATTTTTGAGACTATATATTATGCTTCAATGACCGCTTCAAAAGATTTAGCCAAAGAACTTGGTGCTTACGAAAGTTATAAAGGCTCTCCTGTTTCTCAAGGGATATTTCAATATGATATGTGGGGAGTAACCCCTAGCGACAGATGGGAGTGGGATGTACTAAAAGAAGAAGTAGCAAAATATGGAGTAAGAAATTCATTGTTATTAGCCCCAATGCCAACTGCTTCAACCTCACAAATTTTAGGTAACAATGAGTGTTTTGAGCCATACACTTCAAATATCTATACTCGGAGGGTTCTTTCTGGTGAATTTATTGTTGTAAATAAACACTTACTTAGAGATTTAAATAAGCTAGGATTATGGAATGATGAACTGAAAAACCAAATTATGGCTGAAAATGGTTCTATTCAAAATATTCCAGAGATTCCTCAAAATTTAAAAGATTTATATAAAACAGTTTGGGAAATTAAACAGCGAACAATTATTGATATGGCTGCTGACAGGGGAGCATATATCTGCCAATCACAATCGTTAAACTTATTCGTTGAAAATCCAAATTTTGCAAAATTAACTTCAATGCATTTCCATGCTTGGAAAAAAGGATTAAAAACCGGAATGTATTATTTAAGAACAAAAGCTGCCCGAGATGCTGTTAAATTTACTGTAGATACAGAAGCTAAAACTGTTCCACAACCAACAGCAGAACAGATAAAAGAGGCTGAAGCATTGGCTTGTTCTATTGATAATCCAGATGATTGTGAAATGTGCTCAGGATAGATATTTATATAAATGAGATTTTATTATTTATTAAGAGAAAAATTAGGTTAAATTTGTCGTTTATTATTAAGAAGATATTTTTGAGATTCGAAAAATAATGGAGCCTACCAATACTAAAGACCCAGAATACTATCATAAAGTTGTAGATTGTCAACTTGCTTGCCCTGCCCACACTCCAGTTCCAGAGTATATTCGTTTAATTGCATCAGAAAGATATTCAGATGCCTATATGGTTAATTGGGAATCAAATGTTTTCCCTGGCGTTTTAGGAAGAACTTGTGATCGGCCTTGTGAACCAGCATGTAGGAGAGATAGAATAGAAGATGAACCAGTTGCCATTTGTCGATTAAAAAGGGTTGCTGCAGACAACAAAGGAGATGTAAAACAATTTATGCCTTCTGCTCCATTTAAACCAAATGGCAAAAAAGTAGCTCTTATAGGAGGTGGTCCCGCTTCTTTAACAGTTGCTCGAGATTTGGCTCCTTTAGGATATGAAATTCATTTGTTTGATGAACAAATTAAAGGCGGAGGAATGATGTTAAGTCAGATACCTGCTTTTAGATTACCTATGAATGTTTTGGATGAGGAGGTAAATTATATTCTAGATCTTGGCATTCACACCCACTTTAAAACATATGTAGCTAGTTTAAAAGAAGTTTTAGATAATGATTATGATGCTGTTTTTATTGGAACTGGAGCACCAAGAGGAAGAGACCTTGATATTCCAGGAAGAAAAGAAGCAGATGCCAATATCCATATAGGAATTGAATGGTTATCTAGTGTAGCATTTGAACATACAGATAAGATTGGTAAAAATGTTATCATCTTGGGGGGGGGGAATACAGCTATGGACTGTTGCCGAACTTCTAGAAGACTCGGAGGTGAAAATGTAACAGTAACTGTTAGAAGTCCATTTAAGGACATGAAAGCATCTCCATGGGAAAAGGAAGATGCAATGAATGAAGACATTCCAATTTTAGATAATCATAGACCCAAAGAATTTCTTGTGGAAGATGGAAAATTAACGGGGATGCTTTTTGAAAAAATGCAAGCAAATTATGATGCCGATGGAAAGCGAACATTAATTCCTTCTGGAGAAAAAGATGTGATAATAAGGGCAGATGATGTTTTGATTGCAGTTGGACAATTAAACACTTTCCCATGGATAGAACGTGATATTGGGATGGAGTTTGACAAATGGGATATGCCTATCGTTGATAGAGTAACTTTTCAGTCGAGTTTAAAAAATGTATTTTTCGGTGGTGATGCTGCTTTTGGTCCTGAGAATATTATTACTGCTGTTGCACACGGACATCAAGCTGCTGTTTCTATTGATCTATATTGTAATGCTAAAGATGTTACAGATAGACCAGCACCATATACTAATTTGATAACTCAAAAAATGGGAATTCATGAATGGGCGTATGATAGTCACGTTCCAAATGACGAACGTTATCAAGTTCCTCATGCTGCAAAAAAGAAATCTCTTTCTGATATTAAAATGGAAGTCGAATTAGGGTTCGATGTTAAAACTGCATTTGCTGAGGCTCAAAGATGCTTGAATTGTGATGTTCAAACGGAGTTTACTGAAAACATATGTATTGAATGTGATGCCTGTATGGATGTTTGTCCTACTTCGTGTATATCATTTGTTGAAAATGGAGAAGAGGAAGATTTGCGTGGTAGGTTGTCTGCCCCTGCTTTAAATCTCGAGCAAGATTTGTTGATTTCAGACACCTTAAAAACAGGAAGAATAATGGTAAAAGACGAAGATGTTTGTTTGCATTGTGGTTTATGTGCAGAACGTTGTCCAACAAGTGCTTGGGACATGAAAAAATTTCTTTATAAAGTAACACAAGCTGGACAAGAGATATGAGCAAGATAAATGATTTTGTAGTTCGATTTTCAAATGTGAACGGAACAGGTTCAGCAAGTGCCAATTTACTTTTTGCCAAAGCTATTTTCAGAATGGGAATTCCTGTATCTGCTAAAAATATCTTTCCCTCAAACATTCAAGGGTTACCTACTTGGTATGAGGTTAGGGTAAGCGAAAAAGGGTATTTAGGAAGAAGAGCAGGAGTTGATATTATAATTTGTGTCAATCCCGAAAGTATGGCGAAAGATATAAAAGAGGTAAAATCCGGAGGGTATTTCTTATATGACAGTTCAAAACCTTTACATGAAGAATATATTAGAGATGATATAAATTACATCGCGATTCCTTTAATGAGTTTGGCAGCAGGAGCATATGAAGAAGCTAGATATCGTCAACTTTTTAAGAATATTATATATATAGGTGCGCTATCCGTTTTGCTAAACATTGAATTCGAAGTAATAGAACAACTACTATCAGAACAATTTAATGGAAAGGAAAAACTAATCGCAGCTAATGTTCAAGCAATGGCTTTAGGTGTTGAGTATGTTAAAGAGCATATTGAATATCCATTAAAGATAAGTTTAGAGCGGAGAAATTTGGTTAAAAATCAGATTTTTATAGATGGCAATAGTGCTTGTGGATTAGGTGCTGTATACGCTGGAGCAACTGTTTTAGCATGGTATCCTATCACTCCATCTACTTCTGTAGCGGAAGGATTTGAAAAATATGCAAAGCAGCTAAGAGTAGATGTTAAAACTGGAGAAAATAAATTTGCAATTGTACAAGCAGAAGATGAGCTTGCCGCTATAGGTATGGTAATTGGTGCTAATTGGAATGGAGCAAGAGCTTTCACATCAACTAGTGGTCCTGGGCTTTCATTAATGAATGAATTTTTAGGCTTGGCGTATTTTGCTGAAGTGCCAGCTGTATTAATAGATGTTCAACGTAGTGGCCCTAGTACAGGGATGCCAACAAGGACACAACAATCAGATGTTCTTCCTGCGGCTTACGCTTCTCATGGAGACACTAAACATGTGCTTCTTTTTCCAGCAGACCCTAAAGAGTGTTTTGAAATGACTGCGATGAGTTTTGATATTGCTGATAGATTACAAACGCCTGTTATTATGTTAAGCGATCTAGACTTAGGAATGAATGATCATTTAAGTGAACCATTTGAATGGGATGATAAAAGAGCTTATGATAAAGGAAAAGTATTAACTGCTGAAGATTTAGAAAAGATTGAAGAATTTGGCCGTTATAAAGATGTTGATGATGATGGGATTCCTTATAGAACTTATCCAGGTGTCCATCCAACCAAAGGTGCTTACTTTACCAGAGGAAGTTCAAAAAATGAGTATGCAGCCTACACAGAGAATGAAGTTGAGTATGAAAAGAACATGATTCGATTAACAAAAAAATGGGAAACAGCTAAAAATATTGTTCCTGCACCAGTGTTTCATCAAAAAGATAATACTTCGAGTGACGCCTTACTTTTCTTTGGAACCACAAATTATTCTGCACAAGAGGCCTTAGACTTAATGAAAGAAGAAGGACTCAAGATGGATGCTATTCGAATTTTAGCATTCCCATTTAACGATGAAGTAGCAGAATTCATACAAAATCATGATAGGGTATTTGTCATAGAACAGAACAGAGACGCTCAAATGAAAACCTTATTATTGAAAGAGCTCGAGGTTCCTCAAGAAAAATTAATATCTGTCTTAAATTTTGATGGAATACCAATCACAGCAGATTTTATTAAGACTGAAATTTCATCACATTTAGTATTAAATAACGCTTAGTTATGTCATATAAAGTACCTGAATTCATACACCCTAATCTACCAACTAACAGTCTAGGGTACACTAAAAAAGATTATGAAGGAGTTGTATCAACCTTATGTGCAGGTTGTGGTCATGATAGCATTAGTGCTTCTATTGCATTGGCTTGTTATGAATTAGCAATCGAGCCTCACAAGGTAGCCAAAATGTCTGGAATCGGATGTTCATCAAAAACACCTGCATACTTTCTCTCAAATAGTCATGGATTTAATTCTGTACATGGTAGAATGCCATCTGTAGCAACTGGAGCAAATATGGCTAACAGAGAGTTGGTTTATTTAGGAGTATCTGGAGATGGTGATAGTGCTTCAATTGGTATGGGACAGTTCGTCCATGTAATTCGTAGAAATCTAAATTTGGTTTACATTATTATGAATAATGGATGTTATGGATTAACAAAAGGGCAAGATTCTGCAACTGCCGATAGAGGATCAAAAAGTAAGAAAGGAGCGCCAAACCCATTTGCTTCAATTGATATGACAAGCTTAGCGCTGGAATTGGGAGCTACATTTGTTGGGCAAAGTTTTAGCGGTGATAAATCACAGTTAGTTCCTTTGATAAAAGCCGCAATTAATCATAATGGGTTTGCATTTATCAATGTTGTTTCTCCATGTGTTACTTTTAATAATAATGTTGGTTCAACTAAATCATACGACTACATCAGAGAGCATATTGACTCAACATCTGCCTTTGATTTTGTGCCTGAAAAAGAAGAAATTAAGGCAGATTACAAGGAAGGGAAACAAGTCGAAATTACGCTACATGATGGCTCAACCATTAAGTTAGATAAACTAAGTAAAGACTGTGATGCTAACGATTATGATGGGGCTAGATTAGCATTAGCAAAGGCTCGTAATAATGGAGTTTTTCCAACAGGGTTAATCTATATGGATTCTGAAAGTGTAGAACTTCATGAGATACTAAATACTTCTAGTGTTGGGCTAAACAAATTAACTGAAAAAGAACTGTGTCCTGGATCCAAAGTACTAGAAGAAATTAATGTTGGATTGAGATAAGACTTACATTCTATTTTAAGAACCCCTTTTATAAAAACCCCCTAATTTAAAGACGAAACGCTTTCTTAAAAGAGTCTTCTATAAAAACATTTCATAAAAAACTTTATCTTTAATGCTTGAAAACGGATTCAAGTGAAGAAAATTAAACTAAGTATTTTAATATTATCGATAGTTTGTTGTGTAGCGAATAGCTACTCTCAAAACAAAGCGATTACATTAGATATTAAAGTTTTTAGTCCTGAAGATAAAGCAGAAATGGATAAAGCAGAGACCTTATTCATAGATATGAATTATTTACAGGCTCTACCTATTTATGAGTCTCTACTTAAAACTCATCCTGAAGAATATTATATTATGTATCGTTTGGGTATGTGTTATTTAAAGAAACAGGATGAGTACGAAAAAGCTGTCCAATATTTAAAACCGGTAGCTGAAAATCGTCCTAATTCAGCAGATGTGAAGTTTTATTTAGGAATCTCATATCATCTAACTTATCAATTTGATAAAGCTATTAAAGAGTTTAATGAATATTTACTTCAAAAAATCATTAAGAGTCAGCGCCCTATTACAGAGCGGTTGATTCAGAATTGCAAAAATGCAAAAGAGTTGGTTGCAAACCCCATAGATGTTGAAATCACAAATATCGGTGAACCAATAAATACTGAAGCTTCGGAATATGTTCCAGTAATATCATCTGATGAAAAAAATATGGTTTTCACCTATATGGGCAAAAAATCTAAAGGAGGATTTGAAGACGTATTTAGCACGGAGAAGAAAAAAAATGGAGAATGGAAAACACCAAAACCCCTTGGTGACAACATTAATGGATATGATCATGACGCATGTATTGCGCTTTCTCCTGATGGACAAGTTTTATTTATCTATAGAGACACTCCAAATAAAAAAGGGGAAATACATTACAGTAGATTAAATGGCAAAGAATGGACAACTCCCAATCCGCTATTGGGCGGCATCAATACTAATCATTGGGAAGGAAGTTGTTCATTAGCTGCAGATGGAAAAACACTTTATTTTACCAGTGATAAGCCTGAAGGATTAGGAGGAAGAGATATTTATAAGTCAACATTAATTAATGATAGTATTTGGAGTGAAGCCGAAAATTTAGGCCCAACCATTAATACCCCATATAATGATGATGCTCCATTTTTTCACCCTGATGGGAGGACATTAGTGTTTAGCTCTGAAGGACACAACAGTATGGGGGGGTATGATATTTTCCATACTCAACTCCAAAAAGATGGAACATGGAAAACTCCAATTAACATTGGTTATCCTATTAATAGCCCTGATAGAGATACGTATTATGTGCTTTCTGCTGATGGAAAAACAGGATATTTTTCATCTGGAAGGCCTGGTGGTTATGGGCAACAAGATATATATACTGTTGTTCCAGGGTTAATTGGGTATAAGCCTGCAATTGCAATGTTAAAAGGCAAAGTAACTCTAAACAATAATCCAACGGAGGCAGATATAGTTGTTACTTATAAAAACAACTTGCAAACTTATAGTAAATTGGGGTCCAACTCAACAACTGGAGATTATTTAACAACTCTGCCAACTAATAGAGAATATGAAATAGCTTATAAATTAAAAAACTTCAACTTCCAACAATTGAAAGGAGATTCGGTAATTATTAAAACCATAGCTGTTGCAGATGTTGACACTATGGTTGAGCTTGATGTAAATGTTGAGTTCTACACTATGGACTTCTTAAAAGATGAGCCTATAGTCCTTGATACTATGAGCTTAGACGATATGTTACTTGCTTTTGGCGACACAAAAACTGATGGACTAATTTTTAAAGTCCAAATTGCTGCTTACAATTTTCCTAACAATTATGTTTATAAACGGCTTAAAGGATTGGGTGATGTTGAAAAAAATGTATTAGAAGATAAGATTACTCGATTTACAATTGGAGGAAATTTCTACACTTTTAATGAGGCAAGTATTCACAATGAAAAAGTTAAAGCTCGGGGACAAACGGATGCGTTTATTACAGCAATATATAAAGGTAAACGTATTTATTTAAAAGAATTAGTTGCTTTAGGCATTTGGAAGAGGTAAATAGAATTGGATTTAAGTATCTATCCAGTCGCCATGCTTTTTAATTAGCTCTATTAAGGAATCAACTGCATCAACTTCTGGAATATTTCTTTGTACCACTTCTTTTTCTTTATATAGCGTTATTTTTCCAACACCTGTACCAACATAACCATAATCTGCATCGGCCATTTCTCCTGGTCCATTTACAATACAACCCATAATACCAATTTTAATTCCTTTTAAATGAGATGTTTTTGCTCTTATTTTTGCTGTGGTTTCTTGTAGGTTAAACAATGTTCTTCCACAACTAGGGCAAGAAATATATTCTGTTTTGGAAATACGTGTTCGGGTTGCTTGTAAAATTCCAAAAGCAGTATCATTTATCATTTTATCTCCACCGCAATTTTCAGCTGCAATAAAAATCCCATCTCCTAAACCATCGATTAATAAAGTCCCCATGTCGGTAGCTGCTTGAATTTGTAATTGATCTTCTGTCAAATCTCCATAAGCCCTTCCTATTATAATAGGAGAATTACATCTGTTATTCATGAGCTCAATAAAAATCCTGCGCTGTTCTGCTGCTCCATGATTATTATAAGTATCAATCATCAAAACAACTGTTTTATCAGCATTTAATTTGTTTATTAATTTGTCTGATAATTCAGAAAACGTAATATAAACAACATTCAATTGGGAAGATAATTCAGCCCCTTCTAGGTAAATTTTTGCATCTAAAAAGGGGAAGCCGTTTTCTTTGTTGGTTAGCCAAGTTTTATAATTATAAATAATTCCTAGAGTTCCTGGTGTTTCAAAATTAATTAATTTGTCTCCTAAAAAAACATAATCACATGCTGCATCACTTATGTTCCATTTATCTAAAGAGGCTGAGTAACTATAACCCAGTGCAAAAAATGAAGATGGTGTAATTTTTTCTTTTAAACAAAAGTCCGACATTACAATTGGCACATTTTTCCCTCCAATATTTAACACCTCATTGGTTACTCTTCGATTGTACTCAAAAGGTGTTATAGGATTATTTATTATACTTTTTATAACATCATGTTTTTCTCTTCCTATATATCGTTTAACCAATTCTTGTGCAACAGGAATTTCAAATTCAGGTTCTTCTGTTAACGAAACTCGAATAGTATCTCCCAGCCCATCTTCTAATAAAGTTCCTATTCCTACTGCAGATTTTATTCTTCCATCTTCCCCTTCTCCCGCCTCAGTAACGCCTAAATGCAATGGATAATTCATTCCTTCTTCCATCATTTTATTCACTAAAAGACGATAAGCCTGAACCATTACCTGTGTATTGCTTGATTTCATGGAAAGAACTATTTCATGGAAATCATTTTCTCTACAAATTCGTAAAAACTCCAAAGCAGATTCGACCATTCCTAATGGTGAATCTCCGTAGCGGCTCATAATTCTATCAGATAATGATCCGTGATTAGTTCCAATACGCAGCACTGTTCCGTGCTCCTTACATATTTTCACCAAAGGCGTAAAACGCTCTTTTATTCTGTCGAGTTCGGCTAAATAAGATTCATCTGTATATTGTATGTCGTCAAATTTTTTCTTGTCAGCATAATTACCTGGATTTACTCTTACTTTCTCAACAATTGTTGCGGCAATTTCTGCAGCGTTTGGTGTAAAATGAATGTCTGCAACCAGAGGAGTATCATACCCTCTTTTTTTAAGTTCCGCTTTAATGTTTGCTAAATTTTCTGCTTCCTTTTTGCTTGGAGCAGTAATTCTTACAATTTCACACCCCGCATCTATCATTCTTATTGATTGCTCAACAGTAGCAATAGTATCCATGGTATCTGTTGTGGTCATGGACTGTACGCGAATAGGGTTTGTACCTCCAACCCCAATGTTGCCAATCATAACTTCTCTGGTTTCAAGCCTAGAATAAGTCGTTAAACTATTATTATATTTATTTATTAATTTCACTAGTGCAAAGATATTATTTGAACAAAAGTAATGCTGAATTTACTTAAATATTCTGTTTTACCGCTCATTTGAAAAACAATACCATTTATAAATTAATCCCCACAGCACTTCAATTACTCCTTTATTTCCCAATTATCTTGTCGTAAGTTTATCATAAGAAAAACTAAAACCCCTTTCGTTATGAAAAATTTATCGTTTTTAATCGTTTTATTATTGATACTCAATAATGTATATTCCAGAAGAAATGTAAATGGCAATAAAGGTGGTGGAGAAAATCCAACCCCTGCTGCAGGTTGTTCACCTGCGACTGCAATTGCTACTCTTGAATTAAATAATGTAAGGGCAAGGATTGAGGGTACTGGAGGAAGTATGTGGCAAGATAGGTCAAATGGTATTTCTTCTTATGAAATTCCGAAAAGGATTAATGTTGATGATCCTAAATTTAATTCAATTTATGCCGGAGCGTTATGGATGGGAGGATTAGATGTCAATGGTCAATTAAAAATTGCTGCAGTAAGGTTTAGAAACATTGGTAATGATTTTTGGCCTGGTCCATTATCATTAACAACAGCAGAAGTTGATGCTGCAACATGTGCTAAATTTGATGAATTTTATGGCGTCTCTCGAGCAATGGTTAGTCAATTTGTAGCTTGGTTCAATTGTAAAGAAGATCCCAACTGTAACGAAAATGATGAATTTCCTGGCTACCAAATTCCTGATGAAATACTAAATTGGCCTGCCCACGGTGATATTTCTAAAGGACAAGATTATGTTTTAGCCCCGTTTTTTGATAAGGATGGAGATAATTTTTATGATCCAAATGCTGGAGATTATCCTAAATATGATTTAATTGGCGATTTTGATTGTGGTACTGACCGATCCCCTCGCCTTTTTGGTGATACCACCATTTGGTTTGTTTTTAATGATAAAGGAAATGTTCATTCAGAATCTCAAGGGCCATCTATAGGTATGGAAATTAGAGGACAAGCTTTTGCTTTCGCTACTAATGATGAAGTGAACAACATGACTTTTTATAACTATGAAATGATTAACCGTTCTACTTTTACCTTAACAGAAACTTATTTTGGACAATGGGTAGATGCTGATTTAGGTAATTTTAGTGATGATTATGTGGGTTGTGATGCAGAACGAGGATTAGGTTATTGTTACAACGGAGATCAAACCGATGAAACTGCAAATGGCACTGAAGGCTACGGTACAACTCCCCCTGCTGTGGGAGTGGATTTTTTCGAGGGTCCTTATGCAGATGATGATGGAATCGACAACCCCTTAACTCAAATTGTACAAGATGCTATTGATTCGGCAGGTATTCCCTACAAAGGATTGGGGATAGGTTATGGTGATGGCATAGTGGATAATGAGCGATATGGAATGAAAAAATTCCTTTATTATAATTCTTCACCAACGAATCCTGGAGATGGAGACCCTTCTACAGCATTGGATTATTATAATTATATGAGAGGTCGATGGAAAGATGGTTCTCAATTCGTTTGGGGCGGAACTGGGCACTTTAGTTCTGGAGGCAATGTTCCTGCAGATTTAATTTTTCCTGGAAAATCTGATTATCCGTTGTTTTGGAGTACAAAAGGAGTAGCCGCAACTCCAATCGATTGGTCTGAATTTAACGAAGGAAATCTTAAAGGAGATAGGCGATTTTTACAGTCTGCTGGCCCTTTTACGTTGGAGCCAGGTGCTGTAAACGATTTAACTGTTGGTGTGGTTTGGGCAAGAGCTATTTCTGGAGATAATTTTGCTTCAGTGGCATCTTTACTCGTTGCAGATGATAAAGCACAGGCTTTATTTGACAATTGTTTTAAAATTTCTGAGGGTCCTGATGCTCCAGACATTACTTTTCAGGAATTGAAAAATGAGTTGATTCTTTACATCACCAATAAAAACTTATCTAACAACTACAATGAAGGCTACAATCAAAAAAATCCATTTATTGCTATTCCTGATACCCTAGATGGTGTTTATTACCCGAATGAAGATGATAAGGATACCCTGAAGTTTTACAAATTTCAAGGCTACCAAATTTATCAAGTTAAAAATGGGTTGATTACCGTATCAGAATTAAACGATCCTGATGTATCAAGATTGGCTTTTCAGGTAGATTTAAAGGATGGTATTACCACTTTAATTAATCATACCTATAATGAAGAATTTGAAATAAATGTGCCTGAAGTAATGGTACAAGGTAAAGATGCTGGTATTAAACATTCTTTCCGTATTACTCAAGATTTATTTGCTACTGGAACGGGTAAATTAGTAAATCATAAAACATACCATTATATGTGCATCGCGTATGCTTATAACGAGTATAAGCATTTTGATCCCAATGACCCTTTAAAACTAGACGGACAACGATTAACCTATATTGCCAGTAGAAAAACAGCTGGAAGT
>JBFIEB010000014.1:0-20789 GCA_041603555.1 Vicingaceae bacterium | reverse complement strand
ATGAAGATTTTTTGTGAAAAATGCTCAAAAAAATAATTAATGATACAGAACCTGCCACAGAGGTTTATGAAAAGCTTGGTATTAGCTAAAATAGGTGTTTTAAGAAGTCTCTAAAGGTGAAATATTAATTTCAATTACTGTACGCATATGTACGTATAAAAGAAAGAGCCTTGATAAAATCAAGGCTCTCCTTACAAACATCAGACAGTTGGCGGTCTGGACGGGACTCGAACCCGCGACCCCCTGCGTGACAGGCAGGTATTCTAACCAACTGAACTACCAGACCTTACTATTCAATAGTAATATTATTAAATCTGATGTTCAAATCTGATTTTCAGTAGCGCCCCTCCCGAGTACTCGGGACAGGTATTCTAATCAACTGAACTACCAGACCGAAAAACCGTAAAGAAAATCATCCAATGGATGGTTTTTAGGTTTTTCAAAGATTGACTTCCCAGTCAATCTCTATTTTACTTTCAATATCTTTTAAATAATCTCGTTTGATTATTCCCCATTAAGAGGGCTGCAAATATATATGTTTGTTTTAGTTGTACAAAAAGAAATGTGAAAATAATTTGAGTTTTTTGCAATTTGCTGTTTATACCTGTTTTTATAGTCAAATTGCTAAAATTTACATCATTTTTGTTCTTTTTACCAAATAGGTTTGTAAGAGTGAGTGAAAGCCTTTATTAATATCTGTTTCAACAAAGTCAATTCCGTATTGCAAACAGCGTAATTTTAATTTTTCAGTACGCTTAGTTATTTCTTCAATGTACTTTTCTCTCACATCATTCGGATGAACCTTTACTTCTTCTCCTGTTTCTAAATCAATAAATTGGTAGGGTCTATTTTCAAATTTAAAATCAAATTCCTTTTCCTTATCTACTGTATGAAATAAAATAACTTCATGTTTGTTGTATTTCAAATGTTGTAAGGCCTCAAATAACTCATCTTGTTGAGCAACATTCTCCATCATATCACTAAACAAAATAATCAAAGAACGTTTATGTACACTTTCTGCAATGGTATGTAATGCTTTAATGGCTGAAGTCTTGGTATTTACTTTAGGCGCATTAATTAAGTTCTCAAGCTCATGCATCAATCTTTTATGATGCACCATGCTCGATTTATCAGGAGTATGAATATCAAGCTTATCAGAAAAAACACTTAACCCAACAGCATCTCTTTGTCGTTTTAACAAATTCATAATAGCTGCAGCAGCATATACAGAAAATTTTATTTTATTAAATTCCTCAGCACTGTTGTAGTCAATTTCCGGAAAATACATGGATGATGAACCATCAATAATTAAATGGCAACGTAAATTAGTTTCTTCCTCGTACCGTTTTAGGAATAATTTTTCTGTTCTGCCATATAATTTCCAATCAACGTGTCTAGTAGATTCCCCTGTATTGTATAAGCGATGCTCAGCAAATTCCACAGAAAACCCATGAAAAGGGCTTTTGTGTAATCCCGTAATAAACCCTTCTACTACTTGTTTAGCAATTAATTCTAACTTAGAATAGCGCTCTATTTGTTGTATGTCTATATTATAACTCATCAATTGTTGATAACGAATTTCGGGTTTTAATATTGAATACTCAAACTTTATTATTTTCGACTTATGATTTTAGAATTAGTTGATTGGATAATCGTTGTTGTCTTTTTAGGGATTACATTGTTTATAGGGTTAAAATTTAAAAATAAAGCCAGCAGTTCACTTACTGACTTTTTTTTAGCAGGCAGAAACTTACCATGGTATATTGCTGGAATTTCGATGGTTGCCACAACTTTTGCTGCTGATACCCCCTTGTGGGTAGCAGAGGTAATCAAAAAGAATGGTATTTCTGGGAACTGGTTGTGGTGGAACATGCTTATTGGAGGCATGCTTACTACCTTCTTTTTTGCTAAAATGTGGCGAAAGGCAAATGTTCTTACAGAATTAGAATTTTTAGAACTACGCTATGCCGGAAAAGCGGCTAAATTTTTCAGAAAGTTTAAATCGGTTTATCTTGGGATCTTTTTTAACACGATAATTATTGGGTGGGTAAATGCCGCTATGATAAAAATTCTAATTATTTTTTTAGATATTGATTATCAAACGGCATTTATATACATAGCGGTTTTAATGGTACTAATTGCTTTTTATGCCTCACTTTCCGGACTGTTAGGTGTCGCCATTACAGATGCTGTTCAGTTTATTTTGGCAATGACAGGATGCATCATTTTAGCAGTTATAATGCTTAATTCTGACCAAGTTGGTGGTGTAGTTGGCTTAAAAGAAAAATTACCTGAATGGCGTTTTGATTTTTTCCCAAATATCAACAGCACAAGTAATGCTATCGGAACTTTTGGGTTAACCATTGGCGCCTTCTTTTCTTTTATAGCAGTTCAATGGTGGGCTAGCTGGTACCCTGGAAATGAACCAGGTGGTGGTGGTTATATTTCTCAACGAATGATGAGTACAAAAAATGAAAAAAATTCTGTATTTGCCACCTTATTTTTTCAAATAGCCCACTATGCGCTGCGCCCTTGGCCATGGATTATTGTTGGTTTATGTGCTTTGGTAGTCTATCCTGATTTAGCAATGAATGAAGCAGGTAATGGTTTTGTAATGGCCATGCGAGATTTTATGCCTACCGGGCTGAGAGGGTTGTTATTCACCGCTTTTTTGGGTGCTTATATGAGTACCATTTCTACACAATTAAACTGGGGAGCAAGCTATTTGACCAACGATTTATACAAAAGGCAAGTAGAAGAAAGCGGGGTATCAACGGATCAAAAACAATTGGTAAAAGTTGGACGAATATTTACTGTAGTAATTATGGCCATTGCTTTAATTATTACTTCATTTATAGATACTATTGATGGAGCCGCTCGTTTTTTAATAGCTTCTTCTGCTGGTTTAGGGGCCGTTTTAATATTAAGATGGTATTGGAGTAGGATTAACATTTGGAGTGAAATATCAGCAACCTTTGCCCCTATCCTTGGATATACACTTAGTAAATTTGTTGTGGCTCCAATATTTGATTATGAAGTAACTCCTAATGAAATAGTAAATGTTTTCATCACTAATGAAGGAATCTTATTATGCACTACTTTATTTACAACAATCGTATGGCTATTAGTGACATTTTTAACAAAACCAGAAAGTGACGAAACCTTAAAAAAATTCTACCGACAAGTTGAACCAGAAGGAGCTTGGAATACGGTTCGAGAAAAATTAGAAATTCCTAAAAGGAAATCTCAAATTCCTGTACTTATCACCTGTTGGATTAGTGCCACAGCATTAACTTATTCAACCCTTTTCTTGATTGGAAAATTAATTTTTCAAGATTTTCAGAATGCATTGATTAATTTGGTAATTGCCATTATCTCATTTCTGATTTTGAGGTATTTTATGTTTCGTACAAAAATATTTAGTGATTAACCGTAAAAACTGTTAATTAATCGACAGAAATTGTTTTTAGTATTGAAGTTTTTTTTGTTTATTTGCAAGCACAGAAAATTTTCTAAAACAATATCAATGGCAATAAAATATTTTAACCTAAGAAATCGAGTTTTCACTTTATCGATAATAGCTGTTTTGGCCGTTAGTTGTGGAGGTGAAGAACCTACTGACAATCAAATTGATGATACAGTTACTGAGGACAATACTACTGAAAATCAATTAATGCAAATTGATGGAAAAGTATTTAGTATTCCCTCTCCTATTCAAACAGCCATGTTAATCAAAAATTCTGGCACAAACTACAATAAAGATATTCTTAACGAACCATCTAACATTACTAGATATTCTACCAACTTTAAGAAGGCTGTAAACCTTGGTATATATGGAGCTGATTTAGGATATGTTACCATGTACGATCAAACCCAAGATGCTATTTCCTTTCTAACTGCAGTTAAATCAATCGGTGATGATTTAGGTGTAAGTAGTGCATTTGATTTAGAATTGGTTGAAAGATTTGAAAAGAATATCGGTAATCAAGATTCACTATTGGTTTTAGTCTCTGACGCTTACAAATCTAGCGACAGGTATCTAAAAAATAACCAACAAAATGATGTAGGTGGATTAATTTTAGCTGGTGGATGGATAGAAAGCTTGTACTTTGCAACAAACGTTGCTGAAGCTTCTGGAAATAAAGATATCATCAAAAGGATTGGAGAACAAAAAACTACCATTTATAATCTTATAAAATTATTAACACCTTACTACAGCAAACCAGAATTCACTACGCTTGTTGATGATTTGATGGAGTTAAATGAAATTTATGAAGGGGTTGAAAGTAATTATACTTATGTTAAACCGACTGTTGATGCTGAAAACAAAACAACAACAATTAACAGTACCACTGTAGTTAATATCACTGACGACCAGTTAAAAGCAATTTCTGAAAAAGTGATGAAAATTAGAGTTGAAATTATTAGCTAATTAGTTATTAAAGAAAAAACATGAAAAATAATAGCACTATACTTAAAACATTATCATTAGCGATTGGAATAATTGCTTATACAGCATCTTTTGCACAATGTGATACTATTGCATCTTTATGTGACAAGCACATTACAAATAACTTTATATCTGATGGGCAAGATTATAGATCATTGCTATTAGATGATGAAATTGCAGAGTTTAATATGACCCTTTATGGAGGAAGTACATACAGATTTGCAGCTTGTAGTGGTTTATCAGATGGGAATCTTATTTTTTCTGTTTACGATAAGGAAAGAAATTTACTTTTTACGAATAAAGAATATGCAAATTCTGCTTATTGGGATTTCAAAATCACCCATACATTAGATTGTATTATCGAAGCTAGTTTAGATCCTAATAATTTAGCTTCTGGATGTGCTGTCTTATTAGTTGGATTTAAACAGTAAAAAATTACAAATTATTTAAAGGCATTATTTATCTAAATAGTGCCTTTTTTTGTATCTTGCTTCACACAAAATTTTGAGTAAAACACTATGAGTGAAAGAATATTAAAAGCCTTAATGCAATTGTTTTCTATTGTATCTGATGCTGAAGATATTACTGGTGATAGTAGAAAAATTGTAGCATCTTTCCTTAAACAACAACTGAATCAACAATTAGTTGATGAATATTTAAAACTCTACGATGAATTTATTGAAGCTAAAACTCGAAAATCTAAAGACGGTAAAACAAAAAAAAGAACTTCTGTAAACTCTGTAAAAGTTCTTTTAATCTGTACTCAGATAAATGAAGAATTAGTACAAAAACAAAAGATAATTGTACTGATTCGTTTATTAGAATTCATTTACGCTGATGAAGTAGCTTCAGAACAAGAAATGGAGTTTGTTACTACCGTTTCGGAAACGTTTAATATTCCTAAAGAAGAGTTTGATCTTGCTAAGAATTTTGTGGAAAACAAGAGAGAGCAAAATTTTGATGTAGCCAATGCACTTATAGTAGATAACAAGAAAGAAAATTCTTACAAAGAAAGTAGACACATATATTCTGAAGGTTTAATTGGTAACTTAAGAATAATAAAGTTTGAAACCGTAAACATGTTCTTTGTTCGTTATTTTGGCGATGCAGAACTTTATCTAAACGGAATTTTAATCGGTAAAGAGCGTTCTAACATTCTTAATCAAGGTTCATCTATAAGAAGTTCTAAAGTTCAACCTATCTACTATAGTGATATTGTCAGTTCATATTTTGTAAATGACAGTTCAGAAAAAATAGTTTTTAACGTAGAGAACTTAACATATAAATTTAAAGGAGGAAACTACGGAATGCACCCTTTTAGTTTTTCTGAAGAATCTGGAAGAATGGTGGGAATTATGGGCGCTAGTGGAGCTGGAAAATCTACATTACTGAATTTGCTGAATGGAGCATACATTCCAACTACTGGCCAAATAACGATTAATGGGGTTGACATTCATCACGAACCAGATAAAATTGAAGGAGTTATTGGCTACGTTTCTCAAGATGATTTACTAATTGAAGAATTAACCGTTTTTCAGAACCTGTATTACAATGCAAAATTATGTTTTGCTAATATGACAGAAAATGAAATAACTAAACGTGTTATCGATGTTTTAAATAGTATTGGTTTATATGAGGCAAAAGATTTAAAAGTTGGAAGCCCAATGGATAAAACCATTAGTGGTGGTCAAAGAAAAAGACTAAACATTGCTTTAGAACTTATCCGCGAGCCTGCTGTTCTTTTTGTAGATGAGCCAACATCTGGCCTTTCTTCAAGAGACTCTGAAAATATAATGGATTTATTAAAAGAGCTTGCGCTTAAAGGTAAATTGATATTTGTGGTTATTCATCAACCTTCATCAGACATTTATAAGATGTTTGATAATCTGTTGATTTTAGATACCGGAGGTTATCCAATCTACAACGGAAATCCAGTTGATGCCGTCATCTATTTTAAAAGATTAGTAAATCATGTCAATAGTGATGAAAGTGAATGTGTTACTTGTGGTAATGTAAATTCTGAACAAATATTTAACATTATTGAAGCGAGAGTTGTTGATGAATATGGTAATGCAACTGACAATAGAAAAGTAGATCCTACCGAGTGGTATAGTACGTATAAGGAAAAAGTTGCCCAGAACCTTGCTAATTTTAATAAGACCAATGAGGCTCTAAAAATCATTTCAAATATTCCTAATAAGTGGAAGCAGTTTAAGGTTTTCATCACAAGAGATGTGTTATCTAAATTGACTAATACACAATATTTATTGATTAATTTTTTGGAAGCACCTTTTTTAGCATTTATTCTAGCCTACCTTCTACGTTATTATAACTCAGACTCTAGTAATCAGATAGGGTATATTTTTAGAGAAAACGAAAACTTCCCAGCCTATCTGTTCATGTCTGTTATTGTCGCTCTATTTATTGGACTAACAGTTAGTGCGGAAGAAATTTTTAGAGACCAGAAAATTAGAAAACGTGAGAAATTTTTAAACCTTAGTAAAGGTGGTTATCTAGCATCCAAAATAAGTGTAATGTTTATTATTTCAGCTATTCAAATGGTAACATTTGTAGTTATCGGAAATTTAATATTAGACGTTAAAGGGATGTATATGTCATACTGGTTAGTATTATTTACCACTGCATGCTTTGCCAATATGCTTGGATTAAATATTTCTGCTAGTTTCAATTCTGCTGTAACCATATACATACTGATACCTTTCTTAGTTATCCCTCAATTATTGTTGAGTGGTGTAATCGTTAAATTCGACAAATTGAACCCTTTTGTTACTGTGCAAGAAACTGTTCCTGTGGTTGGAGAAGTAATGACTTCTAGATGGGCTTACGAAGCATTAGCAGTTCATCAATTTAAAGACAATGCTTTTGAAAAACAATTTTTCAAAATAGATAAGGAATTTAAAAAAATTGAATTCAGAAAGAACTATTGGCTAGGTAAACTTAGAGAAAAATTAAGTAGTGCTCAGAATAATTTTGGAAAGGAAGATAAGAGGGAGCAAATAGAAGAAAATTTAACTGTGCTCAGAAATGAAATTGGTAAAGAACTAAAAAGAAATCCTAATATTGAATTCGACTTGGTGGAAAGTTTATATATTGATAAGTTAAATGACCAAGTTTTTAATGATACTAAGTTTTACCTGTTTAACCTGAATGAATACTATTTAAAAAAGTATAAAAAATCATATAATGACAGGGATGAATTAGTGGCAAAAAGCAATAGAGACGAAAAATCTAAACAATTATTTATAGACATGAAAAATGACTACACAAATGATGCATTGTCTGATTTTGTGAAAGACAAAAATTCTATTAATAAAATTTTAGAATTAGACGGCCACCTTATTCAAAAAGCTGATCCAGTATACTTAAATCCACTAGGATTTAGAGCCCATTTTTATGCTCCAGAAAAAAGAATATTTGGGTCTTATTTTGACACTTTCTGGGTTAACATTATCATAATATGGATAATGTCTATCATCTTAGCTATTTCCTTATATTTTGATCTTCTTAGAAAATCAATCGAAGGTTTAGGGAAGATTTTCGAGAAAAAGAAATATTAACCAACCCACACATAACAAACATCGTTAAATACCGTAAGATATAGGTATAACAACCTATTTGATATTTTGCAGAATGATTCGTAAACTGATATTCTTCTTCCCCTTACAATTACTTTTAGTTAATCTAAAAAGAAATCACCTGTTACTGCTTTTATGGATTATTCTATTTGGTTTTGTAAGCAAGTCAATAGCTTCCAAGTATGGCATACACTATTTATTCTTAGCACCAGAATACTTAAACACTGTTAGTTTTTGGTCATATTTCATTATGGGTTTTGCAATTGGTGGTTTTGTAATGACTTTTAACATAAGTAGCTATATTATCAATAGTAAACGATTCCCCTTTATCTCTGCCCTCAAACAACCATTTGTAAAGTTTTGTATCAATAATTCATTACTTCCTTTCATATTTGTGACTTATTATGTTTTTCAAGTCATTAATTATCATTTAGATAATGAAAATTCAACTGCTACTGAAATAACTTTTTATGTATTAGCAATTTTAATTGGCTATACAGTTAATGTAATGGCCTCACTTACTTATTTTTTGTCAACGAATAAAAATATTTTCAAAAAATTTGGAATCTCGATTAATCCTGATGATAATCAGGCTATGAACTCTTTATTTACCAAAAAAGAAAGTATATATAAGTTTTTAAAGAGTAAAAATAAATGGCATGTGGAAATTTACCTTCATACCCCATTTATTGTTAAACCGGTTCGAGACATTTCTCATTATGACAAAAGCATGTTAAAATCAATAACCTCTCAAAATCATTTGAATGCATCAATATTTGAAATATTAATTTTTATTTCTTTAATTATTTTAGGATTTTTCAGTGAAAATCGAGTATTCGTAATTCCAGCAGGGGCAAGTATTATTCTCTTTTTTACCATTGCCTTTATTCTGATGAGCGCATTTTACACTTGGCTTAAAGGTTGGACAACAATTATTTTTATTGCGTTATTTTTTCTTATCAATCATTTATCAAAAAACGACAAGTTTACTTATGATAATATGGCTTATGGGTTAAATTATAACACCGAAAAAGCTGATTATTCCATTGAAAATCTAACTCAATTCAGATATAATAAATCAAATTTGGCTAGTGATAAAAAGAACACTATATCAATTCTTGAAATTTGGAAGAGAAAAAACAACTCCAATTCAAAGCCAAAAATTATTTTTATAAATACTAGCGGAGGGGGCTCCCGTTCTATGCTTTGGACCTTTTATATGCTTCAAACTTCAGATAGTATAACAAATGGAAAGTTATTTAATCAAACGCATTTAATCACTGGCTCATCTGGAGGAATGATTGGAGCTTCTTATTTTAGAGAGTTATTCTTACAGAAAAACATATTAGATCATTCGATTTATTCAGATAAATATTTGAATAACATAGCTAAAGACATGTTAAATCCAATCGCCTTTAGTATAGCCACAAATGATTTTTTTATTAGATTAAAGAATTACAAAGATGGTGATTACTCCTACACCAAAGACCGAGGTTATTCTTTTGAAAGGCAATTATTAATTAATACTGATGCTATTTTTGATAAGAGATTAGTAGATTACTCCGAACCAGAGTACAATGCTGATATTCCGATAATCATTCTATCTCCCACAGTAATTAATGATGGGCGGAGAATGTTAATTTCTTCTCAACCTATATCTTATCTGTGTAATAATTCATCTTCTGGATTAATTAATAATCAATCCATTATAGAAAACTTTGAGTTTACAAGGATGTTTGCAAACCAAGATGCGAAAAACTTAAAATATACAAGTGCTTTAAGGATGAGTGCCACTTTTCCTATTATTATGCCAAGAGTATCTTTACCTTCAGCACCTAAAATTAATGTTATAGATGCAGGTATGCGTGATAATTTTGGAAAGCTGACTACTTATAAATACATCTATACCTTTAAAGATTGGATTAACGAAAATACAAGTGGAATTGTTATTGTAAGCTTAAGAGATAAGAAAAAACATTTACCTGTGAGCAAAAATTCAATCAACAGTATTACAGAAAATTTTCTGAGTCCAGTTGGCAGTTTGTATGACAACCTATTCCCTATTCAAGATTTTAATCTAGATGAAATGTTGCAATACATGAGTAATGATTTCACACAACCAATTGATGTCATCGATTTTGAATTAAATAATTCTGAAAACGAAATATCATTGAGTTGGTATTTAACCACCAAAGAAAAAGAAAAAGTGCTGAGCTCTATTTACTCCAAAAAAAATCAGACGTCACTGAAAAGATTAAAATTCTTATTAGATCATTAATCTAACAATATGGGGAGATACTTTCTCCAATTGAATTTCATTGGCATGACAGTCTATTATTGAATATAAAAGTAATTGAATTTGTGTAACTTTGCTTTAAAGTAGTTATACTTATATAACTATAATTTATGGTGTTGTTTTTAACTTTTTAAAGCAAAAAAATGCAAGAATTAATCGTATTTATTTTAATTGGATTAGCTGCAGTATACCTATTGATTAAATTTTTGTTTAAAAAAAAATCTGGAAAATGCGAAAATTGCAATCCTTCCGAAAGCACCAAATCTAAAAAATATTAACTCAAGTAAAATATAATGAGTTCATATTTATTCCATCTTAAACTTTTATTGAAAAAATTAGGAATTGCTTTTTTAATTTTTTCATTATGCCGTTTACTTTTTTATTTATTCAATAGTTATCATTTTACAGACGTATCGTTTAGCTTGTTTCTTTATGGTATCCGTTTTGATGCTATTGCAATTTCATTCTTATTTTCACCTTTAATAATTTTACATTTAATTCCTTTTTCTTTTAAAAATTTTAGTTGGTACCAAAAACTTTTATCGATTGCTTTTTATAGCGCCAATACCATTGCCATTGCACTCAATTTGATTGATGTTTCATATTTCGACTTTACGTTAAAAAGAACAACATCAGACTTCTTCGGAATGGTAGGGACTGGTAATGATTTTATAAATTTATTGCCCCGTTACATTATTGATTTTTGGTACAATTATCTACTATTGATTGCTCTTCTATTCCTTTCATGGTTTCTTTATAAAAAATACTGTAAGTCGACTGCTAAATTCTTTCCTTTTACCAAGAAGGATTACCTAGTACATTCAACTATTTTTATTGTTTTTTCTACACTATCAGTTTTAGGGATGAGAGGCGGAATTCAATATAAACCAATAGATATAGTTAATGCAGGACAATATACTCAAGCTCAAAATATACCCATTGTTTTAAACACGCCTTTCACCATAATTAAAACAATTCTTGTTGATAATATTGAAACTGTTGAATATTTTTCTGAAGCAGAGATTGAAAATATTTATACTCCAAAAAAAATAATTAATGAGGAAGGAGCCCTTAAAGGAAAAAATGTAGTTCTAATAATTTTAGAAAGTTTTGCAAAAGAATATGTTGGGGGATTTAATAATGGAGAAGGCTATACTCCGTTTATAGATTCGCTATTAAATGAAAGTTTCGTTTTTAACAATGCCTATGCCAACGGTCAAAGATCTATAGAATCTTTACCTTGTATATTAACTGGGCTTCCTCAATTAATGAGTTCTTCTTATGTTCTCTCAAATTATGCAGGAAATCAATTAGACGGATTACCTAAAATTCTAAAACAAGCAGGGTATAACACCTCTTTTTATCATGGTGGAGCTAATGGAACGATGGGGTTTAATGGTTTTGTAGGAGTTGCTGGTATAGATAATTATTTTGGATTAAATGAATACCCGACAAAAGAAAAAAATTATGATGGCTTATGGGGGATTTTTGATGAACCATACTTACAGTATTATGCTCACGAATTAAATAAAAAACGTCAACCTTTTTTTAGTGCAATTTTTACAGTTTCATCTCATCATCCTTATACTATTCCTAAAGAGCATAAAGGTGAATTTCCTAAAGGTAATTTACCTCTGCATGAAACAATAGGTTATACAGACTATTCATTAAAAGAATTCTTTAAAACAGCCAAAAAAATGCCATGGTTTAACAATACAGTTTTTGTTTTTACAGCAGATCATTCTAGCCAATCTAACGCTTTTAAATATAAAACTAGATTAGGTCGATATGCCATCCCAGTTTTTTTCAATGCTCCATCAACTTATTTAAAAGGAATTAGTGACGATTATTTTCAATCTATTGATATTACTCCTACCATTTTAAACTTAATAGGCATTAAAAAATCAATTATTTCGTTTGGGAATGATGCTTTTGCTAAGGATGAAAAATTTGTCGTAAACTATATTAACAAATCATACCAAATAGCTTATAAAGAGTATTTTTTAGTTTTTGACGGGGAAAAAACTACTGAATTTTATAATTTGAAAAATGATTCTTTGCTAACTAATAATTTAATCAATAATCTCAACCCTAGCCAAAAAAAATCAAAAAATAATACTGAAAAGCTCCTAAAAGGAATTATTCAGCAGTATAATAACAGATTAATTAATAACGAATTGTCTGCCAATAAATAATACTAAATCGAAAACAAGAAAACCATATTATTTATTATCAACCCCATCTCTGGTGTTGGAAAACAAAAAATTGTTGAAAAACTTATAGCACAACATTTAGATAAAAATAAATTTTCCGCGACCATCAAGTACACAAAAAAAGCGAAACACGCTATACAAATAGCATCAAAAAATGCTAGCAAATATGATATAATTGCTGCGGTAGGCGGAGATGGATCTGTAAACGAAGTTGGAAAAACACTTATTAATACTAATACTGCTTTAGCCATAATTCCAACTGGTTCAGGTAATGGTTTGGCAAGGCATCTTAAAATTCCTTTATCAATTAAAAAAGCAATTGAGTTAATCAATAATGGGAAAACTAAATTAATTGACACCGTTAAGATTAATAACGATTATTTTCTGGGAACAGCTGGGGTAGGTTTTGATGCAAATATTGCCTGGGTCTTTGACGAAGCAAGTACCAGAGGGTTTTGGACTTATCTCTTAGTGGCTCTTAAGGAGTTTTTTACCTATAAAGCACTAGATTATAAAATTAGCTATAATGGCAAAGATAAATTTATTGAAAAGGGCATGCTTGTAACATTTTCAAATTCCAGTCAATATGGAAACAATATTGTTATTTCTCCTAACTCTGTTATTGATGATGGATTAATGAGCTTGATTGTTGTTAAAAAATTTCCACTAATTTATTTGCCTTCTTTTGGTTTTTACCTTTTAAGTAAACAAATTAATAAATTTAAATTTACAGAAGAAATTGTAAGTAAAAAAATAGTGATGATTACCCCATCAGAAAAAGTTCATATCGATGGCGAACCTATTATATTGGGTAATAAATTAGAAGTAGAAGTTATTCCCAAATCATTAAAAGTATTAGTGAAATGAGTAAAAATAAAAAAAGAATAAATGTTGTTTATTCAACTAACTCTAACTATCAATATGATGATGAAAATGATGAATTAGAGACATTGTATGAGAAGGAGCAAGAACTAAAAGTACAAATTGACCGTAAACAACGTAAAGGAAAATCTGTTACCTTAATTACAGGTTTTATTGGAACTGAAGATGATATAAAATATTTAGCAAAAGAATTAAAATCTAAGTGTGGTGTTGGCGGAACTGTTAAGAACAATGAAATACTTATTCAAGGAGAATTTAAAGACAAAGTATTTGACCTCTTAATTGATATGGGCTATATTAAAACAAAGAAAGTTGGAGCTTAGCTATTAATTTTTTTAACTAACTTATTTAAGCTATTATTGTAAATCAGTATTGAAAAATTAGGAAATCATCAAAAAATTAGCTCTATATATTACCCTGATGTTTACAATTTTTGTAAACCAAATTTCCTTTTCACAAACTTACAATTTTGAATATTATAACGTAGAAGAAGGATTAACCCAATCTAGGGTAAATGATATTATACAAGATGCTAGAGGTCATTTATGGGTAGCGACCCATGGAGGAGGTGTTTGTAAATTTGATGGAATAAATTTTATTCAGTACGAAGAAAAGGATGGTATTTCTGGAAATATAGTAACAGGACTTACTGAAGATAGTGGAGGAAATATATGGTTAACTTCTACTTGGGGGGGAGTCACAAAATACGATGGGCGAAAGTTTTTTATTTTTTCAAAAAATGATGGGCTATTAAATGAAAATGGAAATAACGTTGTTTTTACGGATAAAGAAGGAAGTGTATGGATAGGAAGTAGCGCTGGACTTGTTGCATATAAAAATGGAACATTTAAAAAATACACTAAAGAAGATAAGCAGCTGATAGGAAATTCTGTTCATTGTATAATACAAGATTCTAAAGAAAATATATGGATTGGAACAGATCAAGGGATTACCATTTTTTCTAAAAATGAAATTCTTCATATTTCAAAAAAAGATGGACTAAACTCCAATAATGTAACTGCAATTGAAGAAGATTTTGATGGTAATTTTTATATTGGAACAGATCAAGGGATTAACAAGCTATTAGCTGGAACCATTATTAATAAAGAGTTTGAATTTGGATCTAACCCGTTTAAAGGGATGAATGCAATAATTACTGATATTCTAAAGGATAAAGAAAAAAACATATGGATTACGACATCAAATTCTGGTGCTTACATATTAAACAGTAATGATGTAATCTCTAATATTACCAAGAAAAATGGATTAATAACTAATAGCTTAACTAAGCTCTTTTTAGATCGTTCAGGTAATTTATGGATAGGAACTAATGGTGCTGGTTTAATTAAATATGGAAACAAAGCCTTTACCTACTTTAACAAAACACCAGGGCTTAACAGCCCAAGTATTTTTAGTACTGTAATAGATTTATCAGGAAACGTTTGGGTTTCTACAGCTGACGAAGGTATATATAAATTTGATGGTACTACGTCAACCCAATATACGCAACATGATGGGCTGGGTAGTAATACTGTTAGATCTTCCTTGTTGGATAATAAAGGTAATCTTTGGTTTGCAACGAGTGAAGGGTTGACAAGATATAAAAATGGTTCCTTTAAAAATTTCACTATAAAGGATGGTCTTCCTTCTAAAAATACTCGAACACTTTTATTGGATAAAAATGGAAACTTATGGATTGGGACTTATGGAGAAGGGTTATCAAAATATGACTATACTTCTTTTAAAAATTTTACTACAAAAGATGGCCTTTCACATAATTATATACACGCCTTATATGAAGATTCTAAGGGTGATATATGGATAGGCACAGGAAATGGGGTGACAAAATATTCTAATGGATCATTTATAAGTTTTGCCAATGCTAAAGGATTTTGCAACTCATACATTGGCAGCATTACCGAAGATAAATTTGGGAAAATTTGGTTTGGAACAGATAGGTGTGCTGTAAGGTATGATGGTCTAGACTTTAAACCCATTACTGTTGATGATGGTCTTTCTTCAGGCGTAATATATTTGATGCATGGAGATGCTAATGGTAATGTGTGGATTGGCACCAACAATGGTATAGATAGAATCAGTTTTGATAGCTATGGCCAAATAAATAGAATTAAAAACTACAAATCAAAACAAGGATTTAAAGGTGTTGAATGTAATAGTAGAGCAATATTTGAAGACAAAAAAAATAACTTGTGGATTGGAACAGTTAAAGGATTAATAAAATATACCCCAACAGATGATAGAACAAATGTTTTTGAACCAATAATTCATATTAATAATATCAAATTATTTTTTGAAGATGTAGATTGGTTAAACTATTCTAAAGAACTTATTAAATGGAACAACCTACCTTCCAAACTAACTTTAGAACATGATAAGAACCATTTAACCTTTGAGTTTTCCGCAATTAATCTAACATTTCCTGAAGATGTTACTTATAAATTTATGCTTACCCCATTTGACAAACAGTGGTATAGCGCTACTGATAAAAATTTTGCTACCTATTCAAATCTTCCTGCAGGTGATTACACTTTTAATGTCAGGTCTCGAAATGAAGATGGAATTTGGAATCAAAACCCTGCTACCTATAGTTTTACAATAACCCCCCCTTGGTGGAAAGAATGGTGGGTACTTATAATATTCGCAACTCTTATTTTCTATGGGATCTTTAAAATTTCATCTTTTAAAGAAAAACAACAGCTTAAAATAAGTAGGGAGCTTGAAGAAAAAGTAAAAGAACGAACTATTCTTATTGAGTCTCAAAGAGATGAAAAAGAAATTCTATTAAAAGAGATTCATCATAGAGTAAAAAACAATATGCAAGTTATCATTAGTTTATTGAGTATCCAATCTGGCTACACTAAAGATGAAGTTGCTCTTGCTCTTTTTGATGAAGCTAAAAATAGAATTCGGACAATGGCCTTAATTCATGAGAAAATGTATCAAACTGGAGATTTAGCCCATATAGATTTTCAAGATTACATTATGGTATTAACTAATGATCTTATTGCTACTTACTCTATAAACTGTAATATTTTTCTTGATATAAAAATTGAAAATGTGAAATTTAGCATTGATGCTCTCATCCCTTTAGGCTTATTACTTAATGAAATAATTTCTAATGCCTTAAAATATGCTTTTATTGGCTTGGAAAAAGGAAAAATAACCATACACCTTAATTTAAACCAAAAAGAAGACGTGTATACTATGGTGATTGGTGACAATGGTATTGGGATGACCAAAGGCACATTAGAAAAAGAAGAAGGTAGTTTAGGTATGGAATTGGTGAAGATTTTTGTAAACCAATTGGATGGTAGCATCAAAAGACTAGACAAAAAAGGCACTTATTTTGAAATAAAATTTCAATCAAAGGAATAATCCCTTCCAGTTATAAAGTTTAACACCTCTCTGTTCATAAACTTAGCCGAAAAATATTAATTCACCAATAGAATAAAGCATATTTACAAACAGTTATTTACGGTAGGTATTTAATGCTTTTTTCTATTAAAATAAGATGTGTACAATTTAGTTTCAGTTTACTGATGACTTTTTATTTTATTACATCTTATGGTCAATCTGGCAAGGAAAAAGATTATGAAACTATTTATGCCCAAGAATTCTTGCAAATAAAAAAAGTAGCTTATAACAAAACATTACTTTCACTTTCTCAGGTTACTCCAAAAAAAAACTGGGATGATTACAAGGGTGGCTCAATTAACACTACTGATTCATTATTCTATTTTAATAATAATTTTTTAGCCGTTTCTTTTCCTGCCAATTCGAATAAAATTAGAAATAAATACCTTGCTTTTTACTTTGCACAAAAAACAGCAAAATGCCCTACACTATTTAGCTTATTAAAATATTATGAATCTACTATTGAGAAGAATCTTAGTATTAATAATCTTCCAAATGAACTAAAACTATTGCCTGTTATCTGTTCATCCTTTAATCCAAACTCATCTAATGGAGTTGGTGGCGAAGGATTTTGGCATCTAAATTATCCTCAGGCCGTTAAATATGGGTTAAGGGTTAATGAATTTATTGATGAGCGAAAAGATTTCAAAAAATCAACTGAAGCAGCTACTCAATATATTAAAGATTTATATGCTTTATACAATGATTGGGAGTTAACGCTTACGGCTTATTCATGCGGTGTTACTACTGTTAATAAGCTTTTAAAACGACATAATGCAAAAAAATATAAAGAGATTTACCCTTATTTACAAAACGAAACAAAAGATTTAGTTCAAGCATTTGTAGCTATGAATTATATTTATAATTATGATAATTATGGAGCAGTTAAACCAATCCCTATAATTAAAGTTGACACCATTGTTATAGAAAGAAAACTCAAATTCGAAGCTATCAATCATGTTATTAAAACAAATAGTAAAGATCTTAAATTCTTAAATCATACACTTAACCGAGAAACTTTTCCAAGCAATTATACTGCTTATTTTCCTAAAGGAACAAAAGAAAAGTTTATGGAATATAAAGACAGTATTTATTTTTATCAAGATTCTGTAATGCTAAAACCAGAACCCGAAGCTCCCAAGTTTGTAATTCCTAAAGATGGCGAACCCTTTGTTTATAAGGTTCGTTCTGGAGATGTATTGGGAGTAATTGCAGAACGATTTAATGTGCGCGTATCTCAAATTCAAAATTGGAATAATTTGAATGGCACTCGTATTGATATTGGTCAGAAATTGATGATTTACGGAAAAAAATCGACTGTAAAAGATAATGAACCCAAACCACAAAAAAAGAAAAAGGAAAAGAAACGAAAGGAGACAGAGCCTATAAAGGATAAAGGGATTCAAATGTCTTACACTGTAAAATCTGGTGATAACCTGTGGATTATTGCTAAAAAATTCTCGGGAGTTTCGGCCCAAAACATAATGGACTATAATCAAATAGATGATAATTTAAAAGTAGGACAAGTATTAAAGATTCCGAAGAAATAGAAAACAAAGAGCAGCAGGTAAAACCATTGCTTACGTTAATAAGCTTATTAGTAATAATGTGCTTACTGTCTCTTATTATGTTTATTTTTCCTGAGAAAGGAATAAGTATTGCAAATACAACGATACAATTTCCCACTATAAATGATTTTTTTATTCCTGCACTTCAAGAAGATAGTTTATCAAAAGTAGAGGATGATTTAGCTGAATTATTTGATTCTACTGTTGTAGTAAGCAAAATTGATTCTGCAGTTATTCAGCATAAGCTCGACTCATTAAGGAAATTTCGACAAGGACTTCAGCTTAATAATAAAGGGAAATCAGCTATGCATCGTTTTTTTTCTGCTTTAGATAATGCTAGAAACAAAAAAGTAAGAATAATGCACTATGGTGATTCTCAAATTGAAGCAGATAGAATTACTTCTTACTTAAGAAATGAGCTACAAAAGAAATTTGGAGGATATGGTGTAGGGTTATTCCCAATTATTCAAGTAGCTAGAAAAATGAGTGTAAATACAGAATACTCTGAAAATTGGAAAAGATACCCAGGATTTGGAAGAAAAGATTCCACCGTTACGCATATGAAATATGGAGCTTTAATGGCTTTTTGTCGTTACGCACCAATACCAGCATCTGATATCATAAGTGATAGTATTAATTACGAAGCTTGGTTAAAAATAAAAAAGCCCAGAGCTTCTTACGCTAGAACAAAAACGTATTCTCAGCTTAAAATATTTTTAAGTAATTCCCATTCGCCTATTAAATATAAAATTACAGCAGATGGTGTTGATATGGTTGTTGGAGTTATCCAGCCAAACACACCATTTCAAACATTGAAAGCAAACTTTACTAATACTCCAGAAGAAATAATCGTAACATTTAATGGAAGCGATAGCCCAGATGTTTATGGGGTTTCTTTAGAGGGTGGAAATGGAATTGTAATGGACAACATCCCATTAAGAGGTTCATCAGGAACAATTTTCACTAAACAAAATGCAACAACACTAAGTAATATGTATGCAAACCTTTCTCCCAGCCTCATATTGATGGAATTTGGCGGAAATACTATACCATACATTAAAACAGAAAAAGGAGCAACGGATTATGGAAGGTGGTTTAAGTCTCAAATCAATTTTATGAAACGATTAAATCCAAATGCAGCAATTATTGTTATTGGGCCTGGAGATATGTCAATAAAAGAAAAAACTGAATATGTTACCTACCCTTTCTTAGAGAATGTTAGAGATGCTATGAAAGATGCTGCAATTAGCTCTGGATGTGTTTTTTGGGACATGTATGAAGTTATGGGAGGAAAGAATTCAATGCCTAAATGGGTAGCAGCAGAACCATCATTAGCTGCGTCCGATTACACTCACTTTAGTCCTAAAGGGGCTAAAAAAATAGCTGAAGAATTTAATGCCAAGCTATTCGAAATGTATAATGCTTATAAATATCCCAATCAGAAAAAGGAAAAAACAATAAATGACAGTATTCAATAAATATATAATTACAATCATATTTACCCTTAGTACTTTAGTTGTTATTGGACAAGGAAATCCTCATTTATTACCTGAGCATAGCTTTGTACTCTTCGATTCTAGCAATATTCGATTTTATAATGATAGCTCAAACTACGATTATTTTTTTAACAAATTAGACCAGTTAGTGTTTGAAGGAAAGGGAAAAGTTAATGTGATGCAAATAGGAGGCTCTCACATTCAAGCTGATATATGGTCTGACCAATTACGTAGAAACTTTCAAAATCTTTCTCCAAACTTAAATGGAGGAAGAGGTTTTTTATTCCCTTATCGATTGGCTGGCACCAATAATCCTTATTACTACAGATGTAAATCAGATGGAGAATGGGTTGGATTTAGAAATTCTTTAATGAAACAAGACACTACTTGGGGTGTTTCTGGAATTACAGCATCAACTCAAGATAGCGCTACAAACCTTAGGTTTTATTTTAGAGGAGATAATACTCCTTATTATGATTTTAATAGTATTAAAATTTTCCACGATATCGATAGTGATTATTGCATTGAACCAATTTCTGATACTTGCTCTTTAATCGTAATTAACAGAGAAATAGGTTATACTGAATTTTTCTTTGACCATTATTTAGACTCTTTTGAATTGATTATTTATCGGCATGACACACTCCCCTCTTCATTTAACTTATATGGAATCAGTTTAGATAATGACGATCCCGGAATTGTCTACAATTCAATTGGAGTAAATGGTGCCAGCACTAAAAGTTATTTGAGGTGCGAATTGTTTACACAGCATTTAAAAGCTATTAATCCTGATTTAGTGATTTTTTGTATAGGAATAAATGATGCTTACGATCCTAGTTTCTGCGAACATTGT
>JBFIEB010000013.1:0-21255 GCA_041603555.1 Vicingaceae bacterium | reverse complement strand
CTTCTTGGGCAAAAGTTATAAATGGAATAAAAAAAGAAAATAATGTAAGTAGAATGAATTTTATTTTGAACATAGTGTTGGATTATTATTTCGATGATTAAGTTCCAAATATAGCTAAACTTTTTAAAATGCTTGATAGATACAGCCGCCAATATTATCTTCTTTTGCTCCTGTAACAGATTGTAAACAATTTGGTTCTTCCCTTAGTCTTAATACACCCAAAAATGCAAAGATTAAAGCCTCTTTGAAATTGATAATTTGTTTCGATGGAATAATAATTTCGTTACGAGTGTTATTCTTTATTCTCTCGACTAAAAATGAGTTGAAAGTTCCACCACCACTTAATAATATTTTATTATTGGTGGTAGTAATGGTTTCCGAAATTTGAATGGCAGTGTGTTCAACAAATGTGCTTAATTGATCTTCAATTGAGATGTTTGAAAAATTTAGGATTGGAATTATATTTTCAGAAATCCATTCTATTCCTAATGATTTTGGATGTGATTTTTTATAAAAAGTCAAACCATTTAATTCATTTAATAAACCTACATCAATTTTTCCAGATTCTGCCAGAACCCCGTTTTCATCATAAGGCTTATTTAATTGATTAGCTAGATTATTTAGAACAATATTTACTGGACAAATATCAAAAGCAATTCTTTGTTTGTTTTCTCGAAAAGAGATGTTTGCAATTCCTCCTAAGTTGATACAATAGTCGTATTCCGGAAAAAGCAATTCATCTCCAATTGGAACCAGTGGAGCTCCTTGCCCACCTAAAGCAATATCAGTAGTTCTGAAATCGCAAGCTACAGGTAGTTTAGTAATTGCTGATATATTAGCCCCATTACCAATTTGTGTGGTTAAATTAATTTTTGGCTGATGGAAGACAGTATGCCCATGAGAAGAAACACAATCAATTTTAGTCGCATCGATGCTGTTTTCTTGAATAAAGTTTTCAATAGATTTACCAATAAAATTTCCAAATTCATTATGGAGTTTCATTAATTCTAAACCATTCATTTGGATTGACGTTGCTAATTTATTTTTGAGTTCTACTGAAAAAGTGTTGGTTTTAGCAATATTAATTTTGAAGTTCCATTTTTGATTGTTGGTTAATTCAAAAGTGCAAAACGCAATATCTAAACCATCTAAAGAAGTTCCAGACATAGTTCCTATGACATTATAGCGGCTCATTTTTTTGAAAATCTGAATTAAAAAATTACATTTGTTCTCCCTCAAAAATAAATAATATAAACTGATGAATATAGAATTAACAGAAGAACATTTAGCAGTAAGAGATGCGGCTAGAGATTTTGCTCAAAATGTTTTAAAGCCTGGTGTAATAGAAAGAGATGAGCAACAAAAATTTCCTACTGAAGAGATTAAGCAATTAGGTGAATTGGGATTTTTAGGAATGATGGTTGACCCAAAATATGGCGGAGGAGGTATGGATACTATTTCTTACGTTTTAGCAATGGAAGAAATATCTAAAGTAGATGCTTCCTGTTCGGTAGTGATGTCTGTTAACAATTCTTTATATTGTTGGGGGATAGAAAAATATGGAACTGAAGATCAAAAAGAAAAATATTTGGTACCATGTGCCACTGGACAAAAGATAGGAGCATTTTGTTTATCTGAACCTGAAGCGGGTTCAGATGCAACCTCGCAACAAACTACAGCTGAGGATAAAGGAGATTACTATTTATTAAATGGAACCAAAAATTGGATTACCAATGGTAGTTCCGCTTCATATTATATCGTAATAGCACAAACTGACAGGGAGAAAGGACATAGAGGAATTAATGCTTTTGTTGTGGAACAGAGTATGGAAGGATTTACTGTTGGTGCAAAAGAAAACAAGCTAGGAATTCGGGCTTCTGACACACACACTATATTACTTAATGATGTAAAAGTTCCAAAAGAAAATAGAATAGGGGAGGATGGATTTGGATTTAAATTTGCCATGAAGATATTATCAGGAGGTAGAATTGGAATAGCTTCGCAGGCTTTAGGAATAGCCTCAGGAGCTTATGAGTTAGCATTGGCTTATTCTAAAGAGAGAGAAGCATTTGGTAAGCCAATTCATAAACATCAAGCGATAGCTTTTAAACTAGCAGATATGGCTACTGAAATTGAGGCTGCAAGACTACTTTGTTTAAAGGCAGCTTGGTTAAAGGATCAAAAGAAAAATTTTGATAAGGAGGGAGCAATGGCTAAAGTTTTTGCTTCTAAAGTGGCAATGTGGGTTACGGTTGAGGCTGTTCAAGTTCATGGAGGTTATGGGTTTGTAAAAGAATACCATGTTGAGCGTTTAATGCGTGATGCAAAAATCACTCAGATCTATGAAGGAACCAGTGAAATTCAGAAAATAGTGATTTCAAGGGCGGTACTAAGAGATTAAAAAATTTTCTTTCATAAGTCCTCTATAATTTTCTCAAGTTGAATCCCTCTAGAACCTTTAATTAGGATTTGAGTATCTATTATTCCTGAATGCTTCATCCAATCACTTACTTCTTCTACATTTTTTAAATAAGTGAAATTATATTTATTTGAAGCTGTAGAAAATTCTTTTCCTACGAATAATGTATTAATATTTAATTTTTGAACTTTATCAATAATCATTTGGTGCTCAGTTTGGCTGATCTCTCCTAGCTCCAGCATATCTCCCAATATCATAAGCTTATTTTTTTCAAGATTAGTGGTAAATGTATCGATTGCAGCATTCATACTTGTTGGATTCGCATTATAGGCATCTAAATAAATTGTATTGGAATTTATTTGGATAACTTGAGAGCGATTGTTGATTGGTTTATAATTTTCTATTGCATCAATTATATCTTCTTTAATAACACCAAAATAATTGCCGACACATATAGCTGCCAGTATATTTTGAAAATTATATGATCCATATAAATGAGAGCATAATTTCAGGTTTTCCCACTCCATTTCAATTTTAGGCGAAGCACTAATCAATTGTGCGTTACAATCACTCATAGAAGTTCCATAAGTTATTCGATCAATTTCTAAGGATAAATCTAATAAAGTTTCATCATCATGATTAACGAATAATTTACCCTTCTGTTGTTTGATGAAAAGGTATAATTCATTTTTAGTCTTTTTAACTCCTTCATAGTTTCCAAAACCTTCAATATGTGCAGTCCCAATATTTGTTATAAGACCATAATTTGGTTCAACAATTTTGCATAAGAAATTAATCTCACCAACATGGTTAGCTCCCATTTCAACTATTGCTATTTCACAATCATTTGGAATAGAAAGTAACGTAAGTGGAACTCCAATGTGATTGTTCAAATTACCAACTGTTGCTATAGTCTTATACTTTTTTGAAAGTACTGCATTGATTAACTCTTTCGTTGTGGTTTTTCCATTAGTCCCTGTAATACCTATAAAAGGTAAATTAAGTTGTTTTCTGTGGTAATTTGCTAAGTTTTGAAGTGTATGTAAAACATTATCTACTAAGATATATTGGCCAGACACATTAAATTCGAATTCTTCTTCATCAATTATAGCATAACTAGCTCCATTTTCTAAAGCATGTTTTGCAAATTTATTCCCATTAAAATTTTCTCCCTTTAAAGCAAAAAAAATGCAATTATCTACTATTTTTCGCGTATCCGTGCAGATTACGGAATGCCTTTTATAAATTTTGTATAATGCTTCAATTTTCATGTTACAAACATAAAAAAACCTCCAATTATTAATTGGAGGTTTTTTATAAAATATTAATTATCAAATGTTAAAATCCCATTCCGATAGGAGATCCTAATCTAGTCATGGCACATCTAAATCCAATAAAAGAAGTAGATTGATCTTCAGTGATATATCTTCTTGTTCCAGGTACAGCCCAATAAGCTCTATCTTTCCAAGAGGCACCTTTATATACTCTAGCTTTATCATTTACCAAAGAAGTCTTTCCAAACTCATACATACTCTTTAAAGGATCTTGCTCGCCCAAATTTTGAGCTTCAGCCATCTCACCGTAGTAAATGTTAGATTCCCAATGTCCATCTAAGTAATTAATGTTATCAGCTTGTTTATAATTTCTTCGATTATTTAAGTTGTCTAATTTTGGATCAACGTCTCTACGAATAATACGTCCCAAACTATCTTTTTCCATATATGCCCCTTCTTCATCAAGAGCTTTAGTCTGATAAACATTACCTCTAAACGGTCTAAAATCATCATTATCTTCTAGGGAAAGAGGACGGTATACGTCCATTACCCATTCACTCACATTACCTGCCATATTATATAAGCCATAATCATTCGGCCAATAAGAGTATGCAGGAGCAGTAACATCCGCGTTATCATTTAATCTTCCAGCCACACCCATATTATCTCCACGGCCTCTTTTAAAATTTGCTAATATTTGACCAATATATTTTTCATTTGAGTTTCTAATCGCATGCCCATTCCAAGGATATAATTTCCTGTCAGGTATTAATTCATCAACAGTATTACCAATTAATCCATAAGCTGCAAATTCCCATTCAGCTTCTGTAGGTAGCCTATACTTAGGTAGCAATATGCCATCCTCAACAGTCACATTTCTATATTCCTTATTAGGATTTAAATCAGGAATACCATCAACTCTTTTTCCACTTTCATATTGACCTAAAATATATGCATCAGTATTAAAGTTATCCTCATTAATTTGATTTGGGTAGTGCTCAAACAAACCTTCTCTAATCAGTATGATTTCATTTACACGATCAGTTCTCCACGCACAATAATCATTAGCTTGAAGCCAGTTAACACCAACTACTGGATATTCTCTATATGCAGGATGTCTTAAATAAAATTCTACATAAGGTTCATTGTAGGCTAGTTTGCTTCTCCATACCAACGTGTCAGGTAAGGCTTTTCTATAAACTTCAGGATAATCGGCACTATATACCCTTTCTAACCAATAAAGGTATTCACAATACATAAAGTTAGTTACTTCTGTTTCATCCATGTAAAAAGATGATACCGTAACTGTTCGAGGAATATTATTCCAGTCGTAATGAACCTCTTGTTCTACTTTACCCATGGTAAATCTACCACCCTCAATTAACACTAATCCAGGACCAGTTTCTTGTTCTAGGTAAGGTATTTTTTGAAATCCACCATTTTTAGGATCATTATAATTCCATCCGGTTGCACCCGATTGTTCTTTTTTACATGATGCAAAAAGCAATGGTATTGCGAGCATCAGTAATATCAAGTATTTCATTCCTTTTTCTTTTACTTTCATAACTATTAAGTTTTGATAAGATTATGCAAATATAATAAACTAAAAAGAAGGACAACTTATTGTTCTAAATCTCCTCTTTCTAGGTTTACAATCAAACTGTAGGCCAACTGAAAACTCATGAGAACCAGCAGTTTGATTGGTTAATTTTGAAACTGTAATATCGTAACTATATCCAAATTTTAATATTCCTGCTTGGAAACCGACTAAAGCGATGAACGAATCAGAATTTCCACCACCTTGTCTCCACCATAACCCACCAACTATGGGTCCTTTAGAAAAGTACATTCCAAAATTAAATTGTATAAACTTTTCTTGCATTTGAAATAATAAATTTGGAGATAAAGATGCCGCCTCTCCTTTGCTATCAACAGGTATCACAGCTCCCACATGACCTGTGTATTTTCTTGGTAATGGACTTGTTCCCGAAATTACTGACTCATCAGGTTCAGCTAGGTGGTGTACTGCAACACCAACAAAATATTTTTCACTAAATCCAAGAACACCGGCAGAAAAATCAACATAATTTGCAGGTTCATCTCGTTGAATTTCATTTGTATTGTAGATAAAACCTCTTCTAGCGTCAATCATATCACCAAAAGTAAGTTTACTCCAATCGACTGATTTTTGAGCCCAAGTTCCTTGAATTCCTGCTTTTATAGAAAATCTTCGAGTAACTGGGATTTGGTAGGAGTAGATACCACTAACATTAGTGGTTTTAAGAGTTCCTTCGCCAGCTCTATCATTCCAAACCAATAATCCTATTCCACCAGATAATGCATCAACATGTTGATCGTAAGAAGCACTTGTAGTTACAAATGAACCACTAATGCCAGGCCATTGATTCCTATAATTTAAAGAAACCCTCGGGCAATGGGCTGTTCCTGCAAAAGCAGGATTTAGATATAAAGGATTGGCATAGAACTGGGTAAACTCCGGATCCTGAGCATACACTTCTGATGCTAAAGTAAGCACCAGAACAGCGAAAACACCTGTTTTAGATAGAAACTTTCCTAACATAATTACCTTTAATCTTAAACTATTTTTACGTAAAAAACTTTTGTAAAGTTCCAAAGATAAATAAATTGGCATACTTATAAAACAATATTTAACTTTTTGTTACGTTTTCCCAGCAAATTTAATTTATAAATATACGCTAATTAATCTTAATTTCGTTTATAATAACTTATGAAATCAATTAATTACATACTCATAATTGTTCTTATTAGCCCACTTCTCCTGTTTTCCAATACTTTGACAGTAGAAGGAAAAATTGAATGGTTTGGAACTGCATTTTCGAAAGTTGATGAAATAACCACACTCAAATTTTTTTCCTTTGAAAATGTTAGATATGATGAAAAAAAGGATTATCTAGGGATATATTCTAAACAATTAAAGCTAAATCAAGAAAAAATTACAGGACTTCGTATTATTGATATTCAATATGAGGATGTAAATGATAATGACATTATTGGTATATCAGGATTAAACTTCATTAAAGCTGATATAGATTTAAGTTATATAAATGCTACAAGTAAAAAAACTAATTATGGCGAAATAATTTTTACTCCTATCATTTATAACTCGGAAAGGGCTAAATATCAAAAAGTTATAAGCTATAAAATCGAAGTAACAACTCAAAAAAGTATTGTTAATTTTAATAATAATAAGGCCTTTACAACCAACTCAGTATTAGAAACAGGAGATTGGTATAAAATTGCAGTATTAAAAGATGGAGTTTTTAAATTGTCCTATCAATTTTTAAAGGATTTAGGCTTAGATATAGACAATTTAAATCCAAATAATTTTAAATTGTATGGTAATGGTGGTAAGGCTCTACCTGCTTTAAACTCTGATTTTAGGTATGATGATATTCAGCAAAATGCTGTATATGTAGAAGGAGAGATTGATGGGTCCTTTGACCCTGCAGATTATGTGTTATTTTATGGACAATCTCCTCATTCATGGGAGTATAATTTAAGTACACAATTATTTGAACATCAGATGAATAAATATAGCGACACTACTTATTATTTTATAACTTTTAGTAATACTGGAGAACCTGCCAAAAGAATTTCAACACAAACTTCACAAGCTTCGCCAACACAAACTGTAACTTCATTTAGCGATTATGCTTATTATGAAAGGGATTTACTTAATTTAATTAAGTCTGGGGACAAATGGTTTGGAGAAGTTTTTGACATTAAAACCGATTATGATTTTGTATTTAGTTTTCCCAATATAGATGTATCCTCTCCGGTTACAGTCAATTTTTCAGGGGCTGGAAGAGCTAGTGTAGATAACCATTTTACTGTTTCATCAGGAATTAGCTCAATAAATCTAACTTGTACTCTTGTTAATACAGCATCTTATAGTTCAAGATATGCAAATTTGGCTAATGGTAGTTTTACAGTTAATCCTTCTAGTGATATCGTTACTGTTAATGTTGATTATGATAAACCCACATCAGGAGCAATCGGTTGGTTGAATGAATTGGAATTAAATGCTAGAAGAAATTTAACTATGGTGGGGGATCAACTATTTTTTAGAGATTTACAATCGGTTGGATTAGGAAATATTTCTACATTTTCCCTAAACAATGCAACTAATGTTAATCGTATATGGGAAATTACAGACCCGTTAAACATTAAACAACAACAATACAGCTTATCTGGAAATACAATTACATATTCTGTATCTACAGATTCATTAAGAAATTTTGTTGCCTTTACTACAAACTATGACACCCAAGTATTTGGTTTAGGTATGGTTGATAATCAAAATTTACATTCAATTACCCAATCTGATATGATAATTGTTAGTCATCCAAACTTTTTGAGTCAAGCAGCTCAGTTGGCCACTTTTCATACAAATGAAGGTTTAACTGTAGATATTGTAACTCCTCAACAGATTTACAACGAGTTTTCTTCAGGATCTCAAGATATTATTGCGGTGCGTGATTTTTTAAGAATGTTATATGAAAGGGCACCTACATCAGCTGATGTTCCGAAATATCTTTTGTTATTTGGAGATGGATCTTTTGATAATAAAAATAGAATTGTTGGAAATACCAATTTCATTCCTACTTATCAGTCGCCCAATTCTATTGACGTAATAGGTTCTTTAGTTTCTGATGATTATTATGGATTATTAGATCCAACAGAGGGAGCATGGAGTGGAACAGAATATGTTGATATTGCTATCGGAAGATTGCCTGTTAAATCAAAAGAAGAAGCTGATAATGTTATCAATAAAATTTTAAATTATAATACTCCTTATTCAATGGCAGAATGGAGAAATAGAATAACTTCTATTGGAGATGATGAGGACAATAATACCCATATGTCACAAGCAAATATTTTAGCTGGTATTGTAGAAGCAAACAATAAAGAATACAATATAAATAAAATATATTTTGATGCATTTAAGCAAGAATCTACACCTGGGGGAAGCCGATATCCAGAGGTCAATACTGCTATAAATTCAGCAGTTAATAAGGGATCTTTAATTGTAAACTATACTGGTCATGGGGGAGAATCTGGCTGGGCTCATGAAAGGGTGCTTAAGGTTTCTGACGTAAACGAATGGGAAAATACAACTGGGTTTCCTTTGTTTGTAACAGCCACTTGTGAATTTAGTCGATTTGATGACCCTAATAGAACTACTGCTGGTGAGCTAGTGTTATTAAACCCTACAGGAGGGATAGCATTATTTACTACTGTTAGATTAGTTTTTTCTGCTCCAAATCATGCCCTTAACATAAGTTTTTATAATGAGGTTTTTACCAAAGTGAATAATCAATTTCCTACGATGGGAGAAGTTTTTATGAGTGTAAAAAACTTACATGCTTCTGTTCCAAATAACAGAAATTTTACTTTATTAGGAGATCCTGCTTTGAGGTTGGCTTATCCTATCCATGAAGCCATTACAACAAAAATTAATGGAATTAACGTTTCTTTAGGAGACACATTAAAGGCATTGAGTAAAGTTACAATTGATGGAATTGTGCAGGATGAATTAGGAAATAAATTAACAAATTATAATGGGGTGGTATACCCAACTGTATTTGATAAAGCTAAACAAATAGAAACATTAGCTAATGATGGAGGGCAACCATTTACTTTTAATCTACAAAACAGTAAGCTGTTTAAAGGTAAGGTAAGTGTAATCAATGGTGATTTTTCATACTCTTTTGTTGTGCCAAAAGATATTTCCTATAATTATGGACAAGGAAAATTGAGTTATTATGCTGAAAATCAAATAGAAGACGCTAATGGCTATCATGTTGATTTTTATATTGGAGGAACAGCTACTAATTATGCAGAAGATAATGAAGGTCCAGAATTAGAATTGTTTATGAATGATGAAAATTTTGTATTTGGAGGAATTACTGATGAGAACCCAATTCTATTAGCCAATATTAGTGATATTCATGGAATAAATATGGTCGGAAACGGAATAGGACATGATATAATTGCTGTGCTTGATGATAAGACGGAAGAGTCATTTATATTGAACGACTTTTATGAAGCAAATTTGAATAGTTATCAGGAAGGAAAGGTTTATTTTCCTTTTACCGACCTTACTGAAGGTCGGCATAAATTAACCCTTAAAGTATGGGATGTATATAATAACTCCTCTGAAGCAACATTAGAGTTTGTTGTAGTAAAATCTAATGACATTACTTTAGAGAGAGTTTATAATTACCCTAATCCTTTTACTACTTATACTGAGTTTTGGTTTGAACATAATCAACCTGGAAAACAAATGTTTGCACAAGTGCAAATTTTTACTGTTTCTGGAAAATTGGTTAAAACATTAGAAAAACATGTTTTAAATGAAGGTTATAGATCTACTTCAATCACATGGAATGGTTTAGATGAATATGGAGATAGGATTGGTAGGGGGGTTTATGTTTATAGACTTAAAGTAAGAACTGAAAATTATTCAGTTGCAGAAAAATATGAAAAATTAGTAATTCTAAGATAATTTATAATAAAACGATATTAATGTCGTTCCTAAGTCGAAATATGCAGTTGCACAAAAAAATAAAAAAGTATATTTGCGACCTCTTTTAATTAAATTTTAATGAAAAAAATTCTTTTTGGACTTTTAATCTTTTCACTTTTTACCAATGTTATTGGGCAGAACGAGTTGAAACAAAGTGAGTTACAGTTAAATACTATTACCACAGCAGTCCCATTTTTATTGATAGCACCCGATTCTAGAGCAGGAGCTATGGGAGATGTTGGTGTCGCTTCTTCCCCGGATGCGAATTCGATGCATTGGAACGTGGCCAAATTGGCATTTGTTGAAAAAGAAATGGGAGTTTCTGTTTCATACTCTCCTTGGTTAAGGCAATTAGTTCCAGATATTAATTTATCATATGTTAGTGGGTATAAAAAATTAGGAGACGATAACGCGATAGGCGCTTCATTAAGATACTTTTCGTTAGGAGATATAAAATTCACTAATGATATAGGTGACCCAATAGGTGATTTTAATCCTGCAGAGTTTGCTTTGGATATTGGTTTTGCTCAAAAATTTGGTGATAGATTTTCAGGTGGATTGGCCGTACGTTATATTTATTCTAACTTAACGGGAGGAATAGATGTTAGCGGTTCAAGTACTAATGCCGGAAGGTCTTTTGCAGTGGATGTAGGTGCCTTTTATACAAATGACGATGCTGAACTTTTTGGTCAAGAGGCAATATTTAATTTAGGGTTAAATATTTCTAATGTTGGAGCAAAAATATCTTACACTAATGATGCTATTAAAGATTTTATTCCAATTAATATGAGATTAGGACAATCGCTAACTTTTGTATTAGATGATTATAATTCGTTCTCTATTTTGGCTGATGTAAACAAACTATTGGTGCCAACGCCTCCGATATACGCAACAGATGATGATGGTAACCCATTACCACCTGATCCTGTTACAGGTGAACAAGTTATTGAATCAGGAAAGAATCCAGATGTCCCAATTGTAACTGGCATTTTTCAGTCATTTGGCGATGCTCCAGGTGGTTTTTCTGAGGAATTAAGAGAATTTAATCTTTCTGGTGGAATGGAATATTGGTACAATAAACAGTTTGCTGTAAGAGCAGGTTATTTTCATGAGCACTCAACAAAAGGAAATAGAAAATACATTACGGTTGGCGCTGGCTTAAAGCTAAGTGTTTTTAGCGTGGATTTTTCCTACCTAATTTCTACCACTCAACAAAACCCTTTAGCTAATACTGTTAGGTTTTCACTAATGTTTGATTTTGACGCATTCAAGAGTCAAAATAAGGATTCTGCTGGTGATACAGGAAGCTCAAGAGGAAATAATGAAAATTAGAGTTGGCTTTGGTTATGATGTGCACCAATTAAAAGTTGGCGCAGATTTTTGGCTAGGGGGAATAAAAATTGAACACAATAAAGGTGCTGTTGGTCATTCTGATGCTGACGTACTTATTCATTCAATTTGTGATGCTTTATTGGGGGCTGCTAATATGAGGGATATTGGTTTCCATTTTCCTCCAACAGATGGACAATATGAGGGTATTGATAGTAAAGTATTATTGAGAAAAGTAATGTCAATAATAGAAACTCGAGGTTATTCTATTGGAAATATTGATTCAACCATTGCTCTTCAAGAACCTAAATTAAGCCCTTATATGGACAGGATAAGAAAAGTGCTATCTGAAACTATGGAAATAGAGGAAGAAGATATATCTATAAAGGCTACTACGACTGAAAAATTAGGATTTGAAGGCAGAGAAGAAGGTGTTTCGGCTTACACAGTTGTTTTGCTTCAAAAATAATACTTACCATTAATTCTTTTATCTATTTTTGTTTTCGATGGAAATCAAACAAAATATTTCTTTAAAACCCTATAATACTTTTGGAATAGAAGTTTGGTCTAAAAAATTTGCAACCGTTAATAATATTAATGAGTTAAAACAAATTTTGGATGGTGACACAGATTCAATTTTGATTTTAGGAGGAGGGAGTAATATTTTATTTACTCAAGATTTTGAAGGACTTGTAATTAAAAATAATATTAAGGGTATTGAAGTTGTTGAAGAAGATGATTCAACTATTTTATTAAAAGTTGGAGCAGGAGAAAGGTGGCACCAATTTGTGCTTTATTGTATTGATAAAAATTATGCTGGTATAGAAAATTTATCATTAATTCCTGGTAATGTAGGTGCTGCTCCAATGCAGAATATTGGAGCATACGGTGTTGAGGTTAAAGACGTGATAACCGAAGTTGAGGCAGTTAATTTAACTGATTTTTCTATAAAAAATTTTACAAATGCCTCGTGTGATTTTGCTTATAGAACCAGTATTTTTAAAACAGCTGAAAAAGATAAATACTTTATAAGTTCTGTTACTTTTAAATTGAATAAGCAGCCTATTATCAATACATCCTATGGAGCGATTGAAGCGGAGTTAAAGAAAATGAATGTTGTAAACCCAAGCATTAAAGATGTAAGTGATGCTGTAATTGCTATTCGTTCAAGTAAATTGCCAGACCCTAAGGAAATTGGAAATTCAGGAAGTTTTTTTAAAAACCCTATTGTTAAGGAAGAGTTAAAAAATAAAATACTTTCAGAATTTCCCAATGCACCAAATTATCCTCAAGATGACGGTACTTTCAAAATTGCTGCAGGATGGTTAATTGAGCAGTGTGGTTGGAAGGGAAAGCGAATAGGTAACTACGGAGTTCATAAAAATCAAGCATTGGTGTTGGTTAACTATGGAGATGCTACCGGTAGTGATATTTACAACTTATCTGAAGAAATTATTAAATCAGTTCAACATACCTTTCAAATTGAGCTAGAAAGAGAAGTAAATATTCTTTAATCCTAAATTGGTAGATAAAAATAAATTAATACATTTGCAGTCCCTTAAAATTAAAGAATAGGAAAAATGGCAAAAAAAGGAAATAGAGTTCAGGTGATATTAGAGTGCACTGAGCATAAAGAAAGTGGTCAGCCAGGAACTTCAAGGTACATTACTACGAAGAATAAGAAAAATACACCAGATAGAATTGAGTTGAAAAAGTACAACCCAATTCTTAAAAAGGTTACAGTTCATAAAGAAATTAAATAATTAAGTTATGGCTAAGAAAACGGTTGCATCATTACAAAAAGCAGGAAAGAGTTTAACTAAAGTGATAAAAATGGTTAAGTCAGAAAAAAATGGAGCATATTCTTTTAGCGAAGATATTGTTCCTAAAGAAAAAGTAAACGACTTTTTTGCTAAGAATTAATCACACAATTGTGTAAATTTATCCCGCTTCTAGCGGGATTTTTTTTACCTTAAATTATGGCATTATTTAATATATTTTCTAAAGAAAAAAAAGAAGTTTTAGACCAAGGGCTGGATAAAACCAAGCAAAGTTTCTTTTCAAAACTAAGTAGAGCAGTTGGAGGAAAATCTACTGTAGATGCTGAGATATTAGATAATTTAGAAGAAATATTGGTGACTTCTGATGTTGGAGTTGATACCACTTTAAGAATTATTGAGAAGATTGAGGAACGCATAGCTAAGGACAAATATTTAGGAACATCAGAACTGAATAAAGTGTTAAGAGAAGAAGTTGCATCATTGTTAGAAGAAAACAATACGGGTGAATATGAAAATTTTTCAATACCAGAACAAGAAGATCCTTATGTAATTATGGTAGTTGGGGTAAATGGTGTTGGAAAAACTACAACCATAGGAAAATTAGCTCATCAATTAAAGCAACAAGGAAAGACTGTTATGCTTGGTGCTTCAGATACTTTTAGGGCAGCAGCAGTTGACCAATTAAAGATTTGGGCAAGTAGAGTGGATGTGCCAATTGTCGAACAAGGGATGGATGCTGATCCAGCTTCGGTGGCATTTGATACATTGCAATCCGCCAAAGCTAAAAATATGGATGTTGCTATTATTGATACTGCTGGAAGATTGCACAATAAGGTTAACTTGATGAATGAGCTTTCTAAAATTAAGAAGGTAATGCAGAAAGTAGTGCCTGATGCCCCACATGAAATTTTGTTAGTACTAGATGGCTCTACAGGTCAGAATGCTTACGAACAAGCTAAGCAGTTTTCTTTAGCAACAGAAATTAATGCTCTTGCAATTACTAAGTTAGATGGAACAGCTAAAGGAGGTGTTGTAATAGGTATCTCAGACCAATTTAAAATACCAGTAAAATACATTGGTGTTGGAGAAGGAATGGATGACTTACAGGTATTTAATAAATATGAATTCGTTGATTCACTTTTTAAAGATTAAGTTATGAAAAATACATTTTTAATTTTACTTGTTGCGCTGACTTTTCATGTGTCTGCCCAAAAGAAAATAATTTTTAAAGCTTCAGATGGTTTAGAAATTACTGCTGATTTATATACTCCAAATCCTACGGATAGTCCATTTATTATTTTGTTTCACCAAGCTGGTTGGAGTAGGGGTGAGTATTTAGAAATAGCTCCAAAACTAAATAAAATGGGATTTAACTGTATCGCTATTGATCAACGGTCTGGAGGAACTGTGAACGAAGTAATTAATGAAACACATCAACGAGCTGATAAACAAAAATTGGGAACAAAGTACGTGGATGCAGAAGTGGATATAAATTCAGCCATTGATTATGTTAAGAAAGAATATACTAAAGCTAAAAAAATAATTATTTGGGGAAGTTCTTATTCATCTGCCTTAGTGCTAAAAATAGGTGGAGATAGAAATGATGTAGATGCGATTTTGTCATTTGCACCTGGGGAGTATTTTGACGATATGGGAAAACCAGCTGATTATGTTACGCAGAGTGCCAAGAATATAATGGTTCCAGTTTTTATAACTTCTATGAAATCCGAAAAGCCAAATTGGTGGAGTATTTATGAAGTAATACCATCAATAGGAAAAGATTATTTTGTTCCCAAAACGGATGGACAACATGGTTCAAGAGCTTTGTGGGAAAAATTTCCTGAGCATAAAAATTACTGGAAAGCGGTGGAAGCATTTTTAAAAAGGCTTTAGTTTGAAGACCAAAACACTCAAAAAAAACAAGGTTAATTTAATTACGCTGGGTTGTTCCAAAAATTTATTCGATTCAGAAGTTACTATGACTCAACTTAAGGCGAATGGTTTTGAAGTTGAGCATGAAGCTAAACAAGATGATTCTGAAATTGTAATTATTAATACTTGTGGATTTATCGATAATGCTAAGGAAGAGTCTATAAATACCATTCTTCGATATGTAGAAGCAAAAGAAGATGGTCAGGTTGACAAACTTTATGTTACGGGTTGTTTGTCTGAACGATATAAAGACGGGTTAGAAGAAGAAATTAAGGGTGTGGATGCTTTTTTTGGAACACGTGAATTGCCTAAACTATTAAAAACACTTAACGCTGATTATAAACATGAATTAATTGGTGAGCGAATTATTACAACTCCAAGTCATTATGCTTTTTTAAAAATATCTGAAGGTTGTGATCGTAAATGTGCGTTTTGTGCAATTCCTTTAATGAGAGGTAAGCATATTTCTACATCAATTGAGGATTTGATTATACAGGCACAAAATTTAGCAAAACAAGGAGTCAAGGAACTTATTTTAATTGCTCAAGAACTAACTTTCTATGGATTGGATATTTATGGAGAAAGAAGATTGCCAGAATTACTCAGTAAACTATCAAAAGTAAAAGGAATTGACTGGATACGATTGCATTATGCTTATCCAACTGGTTTTCCAATGGAAATTATTCATGAAATGAAAAACAACCCTAAAGTTTGTAATTATATAGATATTCCCTTGCAACATGCTTCTAATAATATGCTGAAAGCGATGAGAAGAGGTTCAACCAGAGAAAAAACCACTCAATTAATTAATGAAATAAGAACGTTGATTCCGAATATTGCTATACGCACAACATTTATAGTTGGATTTCCAGGAGAAACGAGAGAAGATATTGAGGAGATGAAAGATTGGATAGAAGAAATGCAATTCGATAGATTGGGTGTGTTTACTTATTCTCATGAAGAAGATACATACGCACATCAATTCGATGATAATGTTTCTGACGAGGAAAAACAAAAACGAGCTCAAGAGGTAATGGATGTTCAGCAAAACATTTCATTGTCATTAAATCAACAAAAAGTTGGTAAAACTTTAAAGGTATTGTTTGATAGAGTTGAAGGCGATTATTTTGTTGGAAGAACAGAATATGACTCACCTGAAGTAGATAATGAAGTTTTGGTAAAAAAAGAAAATAACTTCGTTAGGATTGGAGATTTTTCAGTTGTAAAAATAACATCAGCTGATGATTTTGATTTATATGGAGATGTAATCAATGAATAAAACAACAATACCATACCAGCAAACAGGATTTTTCTCTAAACTAATGCTAGATTATTTAGAAGAAAAAGAAGAATTAAAACCCTTTTACAACCAATATTGTGATATTGATTCTTTTAAAAGAATCATTGAAAAAAGAAAACAATTCGACATCGACAGGTCAGTTTTGGCAAGTTGTTTAGCTCAACAATATGCAAAAGTTGAAGCTTCTGAACTTACAATGAATAATATTCAGAACTTAAATAATGATAACTGCTTTAGTGTAACTACCGGACATCAGTTAAACTTATTTACTGGACCAGTATACTTTATTTACAAAATAATTTCTACTATTAATTTAGCTAAGGAATTGAAAAATAAATATCCTGAAAATGATTTTGTTCCAGTTTATTGGATGGCAACAGAAGATCATGATTTCGAGGAAGTCAATCACTTTAACCTGTTTAAAAAACGATACGAGTTAACTAAAACACAAATTGGTGCTGTTGGTAGAATGAAATTAGAAGGTGTTGAAGAAATTATATCTGAACTTAAAGAAGACTTAGGCGATAGAAGTAGAACGGAAGAAGTTTTAGCTTTAATTTCAAAGTTTTATGTCAGTTCTACTACTTATACTGAAGCTATTAAGAGAATAGTAAATCTCCTTTTCGGGAAGTATGGTTTGGTTATTATGGATGGAGATAACAGTGAATTGAAAAAGTTATTTATTGATGAGTTTAAGAACGAGTTGTTGGATAGAAAAAACCATCAATTAATTAATTCAACCTCTGAACAATTAAAAACTTTAGGTTTTAAACAACAAGTTACTCCTCGTGAAATCAATTTGTTTTATTTGATAAATGACGTTCGAGAGCGAATTGTTTTTGAAGCGAATGCTTACCAAGTTCTCAACACAGAAATCCGATTTTCTGAAACAGAAATTATCGAAGAGTTAGAAAATCACCCTGAGAGATTTAGCCCTAATGCTCCAATACGATGCATGTATCAAGAAAAAGTGCTGCCAAATTTAGCTTATATTGGAGGTGGAGCAGAGCTAGCTTATTGGTTTCAGTTAAAAGATATGTTTAATGCTAATGACATTCCTTTTCCCATTTTAGTGTTGAGAAATTCAGTTTTATTCGTTGATTCAGGAACAATGAAAAAACTCCAGAAATTGAATTTAGATATTGTTTCTTTTTTTAAGCCTATAGATGAAGTGGTGAAGAATTTTGTCAATCAGCAGTCAGAAGAAATTTTGAATTTAACTAAAGAGCAAAAAGAGCTAAAAATACTTTTTAATCAAATAACTCAAAAAGCAAAAGTAATTGATCAATCATTAGACCCAATGGTAAAAGGCGAATTACAAAAGAGTTTAAAGTCGCTTGAAAAAATTGAGAATCGCTTAATAAAGGCTGAAAAGCAAAAGCAAGAATTGAGTGTTAATCAAATTATTTCGATTAAGAAAAAATTATTCCCGAATCAATTTTTACAAGAAAGGCATGATAATTTGATTTCCTTATTGCTTTTTTATGGAGAAGATGTAATTGAAGAATTAATTACTCAACTTAATCCTTTAGACAAACAATTCACAATCATCGTTGATGAATAAAATGGTTTATTCCTCTATAACTTTAGAACTGAAATAATTAACCATTTTTGAATTGTTTTTTTTAGAGCTTGTTCTTAGCTTTAAGTAATCACTTAATTGATTCTGTATCCATAGATGAATAGTGCAATAAATATCCCTTTTAATAATAACCTTTTAGGTGAAGTTTCGTTGAAGAAGATAAATTCTTATTTCATGCTTAAAAGAATTTCAATAGGATTTTTAATGATTATAGTCTTAGCGTCTATTTCTGTTGACTTGAGTGGTCAAACTGTATTTTGGTTTGAAGATTTTGATGATGGTGGGGGAGGAAGGTGGACATTGGAAAATGCTCCCGGATCAGGCACAAATCCTACCCCACCTGGGATAGTAGGATTAATTTATGAAGTAAATAACCCGATTTTTGACAATTTTATTATCAATGATAGAAATACACCTGAATTATCTGGTAATATAATACTTGGAACTGCAATAAATAATCAAGGCACTTTAGTTCGTGGAAGACATTATGCTTGTTCCGCACCAAGTAATTTACCGAATCCGTTTATTAATACTGGAGTTGGTCCCAACCAAAGTTTACATATTACTGCTCACCCGGCTTGTGCCACTCTTCTTTACGGAGGCACACCACAATCGGATGATTGGAATTGTATTTCTGACCCTAACAATGGAGATGTACAAACTAAAACTGAACAAATTGCTTTTTTAAATTTGAATATTAACGCTACAGGGAAGTGCAATATCAAACTTACCGCAGATTTTTTCCTGGGTGGGGATTCTGATGGGATAAAATCGCACAGTACTATCCTGTATAGCGTAGATGCTGGGGTAACATGGAAAATTGTACAAGATAGCTTAAGGAGTTGTACCCCATTCCTTGCCGGTAGCTGCAATAACTGGCATAGACGTTCTTTTGAACTTCCGAGTGATGCGGATAATCAAAATGATTTGAGAATTGCTTTTAGATGGCGAGATGATGGAGATATAAATAACACTGGAGACTACGCTCTTGGTGCTAGTTTTAATGTTGACAACGTAATGCTTTCAGCTTGTGATAATCCTGTGGTTGATTTTACAGCTGATATGACAAATGCTTGTAAAAATCAAACAATTACTTTAGGTAGCACTATTACTACAAGTAATGGTTTGTATATCAATTGTTTTTCAGTACTAGTAGATAATTGTTCAGTAACTAGTTATTTGTGGAACATACCTGGAGCAACATATGTAAATGCCACGTCAGCAACAGATGCTAATCCTCAAATAACATTTTCTGCTAATGGAACTTACACAGTTGAATTAACAGTTACATCATGTGGAGGTGGTACTACTATTACAAAAACTAATTACATTACAATTGCGGATTGTCCACCAACAGCAAACTTTTTTGCTAATATTTTGACAGCTTGCACCGAACCGACTTCTAAACTTGACACCGTAACATTAACTGATAACAGTACTACTCCAACTGTGCCAATTACAGCTTGGAACTGGACAATTATTCCTGCAACTTTTACGTATGTGAATGGAACGAATGCTACTTTCCAAAATCCACAAGTTACATTTAATGCTCCAGGAACATATCAAATATCATTACAAGTTACTTCAGCTGAGGGGACAGATACTGAAACTAAAGTTGCATATATTGAAGCTATTTCATGTGAGTGTGCTGCAGGGGGACCGCCTAGTCCAACAAATGTATATTTTGAAGATTTTGAAGGAAATCCGTGTAATTCTGGTTGTGATCCTAGTATGGTAGCATGGACAACCACTAATACTGGGGCCAATTCCGGAAGTGCAAACAAGTGGTATGTAAGTTGTGCTGAAAATGGAGAAGCTGCTGGTGTTTGTGGAGCTGGTTGTGGCAATGATGAATCATTGCATATGGGATCAACTACATTAGGCGATATTGGAGCAGCTTATGACGCAGGTCAGCAAACAAATAAGCGAGTTGAATCACCTACAATCAATTGCACTGGAGTAAATACTATGACGGTTACTTTTAATTATATTATGAGAGGCGAATTAAATGTAGATTTTGCTTCATTTTTGTATTTTGATGGTGCAACTTGGTCAAATATTACAAGTCCAATGGCTATGACTCCTACAGGTGCCTGTGCACCTCAAGGTCAATGGACTAACTATGTTGTCCCTTTACCTGTAAGCGCCAATAATAACCCTAATGTTAAAATAGGTTTTAATTGGACCAACGATGGCAGCTCTGGTAGTGATCCATCATTTGCTGTTGATGATATATCGATTGATGGTACCGGACCTGGAGGTGGACCTTCTACCACATGGGAAGGTACAATTAGCATTGATTGGCATACAGCAGGTAATTGGTCTTCTAATTCTGTTCCTGTTATTACTGATGATGTTCTTATTCCTAACGCTATTGATTTATTAGGAACATTTATGCCAACAATTTCGGCAGCTGCAGTTGCGAACAACATATGTAATTTTGGAGAGTTGACATTGATTGGAAATAATACCCTCACCATAGAAATGGATTTGTTAAACGATAGTGTTGTAACTACAGATAACACAAATCCTGGGGGAGATGTATTATTTGCAAATGTGGCATCAGTTTACAGAGGTTCGGGAACGATGTATGATGTGGATGTAGCTGTACCATCAAGTGATTTTACTTTGGAAACAGATTTAGTAGCACGTTCTTTAAATATTTCAACAACTGGTACTGTTGACTTGGCTACTTTGAAATTAAATATTAATAAAAACTTAACTAAAACTGCTGGCACATTTGTGCCAATAAATGGAGAAATTCATTTTATTGATGCTTGCGGAACTTGTGTTGACCCCACCAGTAACACAAACGTAACTTTGAATGCAAATCAAGCTTTTGGAGATATTTATGTAAACAAAACTGCAGGTGTAAAAACATCATTAGTAAGTAACGTTAACCACACTTTTACGTCTCCAAAAACTGTTACTATACTAAGTGGAATTTTAGATGTAAATACCAATACTTTAAATGGAACGGGCAACCTTACTATGTCTGGTGGAGAATTGCAATTAGCAAAATGCGTTACAGTTGTTCCAGAGCTTTCAGGTGCTTATTCACTTACTG
>JBFIEB010000012.1:0-21399 GCA_041603555.1 Vicingaceae bacterium | reverse complement strand
TTTTTTGCATACCTTTTAAACATTTATGGATTGAAAAAACTAAACCCTTCAGTAGTTTCTACTTATATTTATCTACAACCTTTATTAGCAACCGTATTTGCTATATGGGCCGGAAAAGATTCCTTAGATTGGATAAAAGTTGTTGCAGCAATGCTAATTTTTAGTGGTGTTTATATGGTAAGTAAAACTAATCCTCATAAAAATTCATAGTATTATTACATTTGTATTCAAAATTTACATTTTATGATGAAGTCAATGACCGGTTTTGGGAAAGCAACTGGAGAAATAAATAATAAAAAAATTACTGTTGAGATAAAATCTCTAAATAGTAAACAAGCAGATATTTCTGTCAGAATACCTTCTTTTTATAAGGAAAAAGAGCTTCCGTTAAGATCATTAATTAATAAAAATTTAGAAAGAGGAAAAATTGATTTTAATCTATATGTAGAATTATTAGGAGGTCATTCAAATTTTAACCTGAACACTGATCTTTTCAAAAAATATTACAAAGAATTCAGTGCTGCAGCTAATGAAATTCAACCAGAGCATAACTCTGATTTAATAGCCATTGTTTCCAAAATGCCCGATTTATTAAAAGCAGAAAGAAGTGAATTAGATGAAACCGAATGGGATTATGTGAGTACAATAATTGATGAAGCGATGTCGCAAATAAATGAGTTTAGAAGTACTGAAGGTAAATCATTAGAAGAAGAGTTAACCCTGAGAGTGAATAACATTTCTGAGTTACTCATCTCCGTTGAGCAATATGAAGAAGAACGAATAGAGAATGTTAGAACGAAGATTCTGAGTAATTTAAAAGAGGTGGTTGATGAGAAAAATATTGACAAAGATCGCTTTGAACAAGAACTCATTTATTATATCGAAAAATACGATATAACTGAAGAAAAGATACGGCTATCTCAACATTGTAGTTACTTTACTGATACAATGATTTCGGCTATTTCTGAAGGAAAAAAGCTGGGCTTTATTGCTCAAGAAATGGGGCGGGAAATTAACACACTGGGTTCAAAAGCTAATCATTCAGAATTACAGAAAATTGTTGTTCAGATGAAAGATGAATTGGAAAAAATAAAAGAACAGATATTAAATATATTATAAAGAATAATGGAGGGTAAGTGTATTATTTTATGCGCTCCGTCAGGGGCAGGAAAAACTTCTATTACTAAATATCTATTACAAGAAGATTTAGATTTAGAATTTTCAGTTTCTGCGTCTAATAGAAAATCCAGAGAAAAAGAAGTTAATGGAGTTGATTATCATTTTTTAACAACTGAGGATTTTAAAAAAAAAATAGAAAATGATGAGTTTATTGAGTGGGAAGAAGTTTATAAGGACAATTATTACGGAACATTAAAAACAGAAATAGATAGAATTTGGAATAGTGGGAAAAACATAATTTTTGATGTGGACGTTGAAGGCGGGTTAAGTCTAGCAAAACATTTTAAAGAAAAGGCTTTAGCAATTTTTATTAAACCACCTTCAATTAAGGTATTAGAAAATAGGCTAAGAAGTAGGGGCACTGAAGGTGAAGAAAAAATTCAGAAAAGATTAGCCAAAGCTGAAAAAGAATTGGAATATGAAAAATGCTTTGATACAACCGTTGTAAATGATAATTTAGAAGATGCTCAACAAGAGGTTCTTGTTATTGTAAAATCGTTTTTAAAAAAGTGACCCATGAAAATTGGTCTATATTTTGGAACATACAACCCTATTCATGTTGGTCATTTAATTATTGCCAATCACATGGCTAATTACACCGAATTAGATCAAGTTTGGCTAGTTGTTTCACCTCAAAATCCTTTAAAAAAGAAAGCTTCTTTATTAGAGGACTACCACAGATTAGCTTTAGTAAGGGTTGCTGTTGAAGGCAATAATAAACTAAAAGCATCTAACATTGAATTTGATTTACCTAAACCATCATATTCAATTGATACTCTTGTTTATATTCAGGAAAAACATCCTGAACATTCTTTTTCATTAATTATGGGGGAAGATAATTTACGCACTTTTCATAAATGGAAAAACTACGAGCGGTTGTTAGAAAATCATACTATTTATGTTTATCCACGAGCACTAACTGATCAAGAAAGGCTTGAGCAAGATACCTTAGAAGTTAATAGTCAATTTACTAATCACCCTAAAATAATCCTTTGTGATGCTCCAGTAATGAAAGTTTCTGCAAGTTTTATTCGCAAAGCGATCAAAGAAAAAAAAGATGTTCGATACTTACTTTCTGATCCAGTGTATAATTATTTAACAGAAATGCATTTTTACGAAAAGTAACTTGACACAAGTCCTATTATTAAAGACAAAAATAGGATTTCCGAAAGCCAAGTTCTTTTAATTTCATTAAAATAATTTCCCAAAAATATTGAAAATGGCGTAGCAATTAGAAGGTATGTAGCCATATAATCATTGCCTTTAATCAAAACAGTTAATGTTAAAAGAAACATTAAAATCAAAACTATCATTTTTAATTTTCTAATTTTTATAACACTTCTCTGAATGGTTTGTGCAAGTTTAAACCCAGAAAACAGGCCAATTACTACTAAAATATAGAAGTGATAATTCGTAAAGCCACTATCAAAAGATAGCTTTTCGATGAAAATCACATTATTAATTTCCATCAATCTTAGAATTTGGGAAAATTCATCTATTAAAAAATAGTAAGTGACATAAAAAATAAAAGGGACAAACAAACCCATTATAGAAATAATAAAATCTCTCCATTTTGGTGTTCCAGTATATAATAGAACAATCCATATAAATGGAAAAATTATTATTACAGGGAAGAAAATTAAAGTTCCAATTGCAACTAACACCCCCGTATTAAATAATAAAGAATAGGGCTGTTTTTCATTATAAAGTTTAAATAATTGATGTAATGCTAAAAGCACAAAAGTATTAGCCAGTATCACTGGGTTAAATACTAAAAATGTAGGGCTCATTCCATTCAATAAAACAAAGAAAAGTGCCACCAAATATGTGTTATTTTTTATTAATTTAAATTCATTAACTATATAATTTAAATAAATTCCCTGAGCACTAATAAGAATTACTGAAATCAAAAAGTTTAAAACTTTCATATCTCTAATTTCGCCAACTATATTGAATAATGAATTTTGATGTATGGCAATGGAATTATCAAACCAAAATGAAGGGATCCACAGGATAATTGTTAGCACTACAACTAAAACATTAACTAGTTTTTGATTTGATTTAAATACGCTTATAAGCATTTTGTAATATTAATCAATTATATTTTTGAATATTAAAGATAAATTTTACTTTTGTTCTATAAAATTAAAGTTATGACAGAATTTATTTATTGGTTAGGAGATGCTATTTATTGGTTTTTTTCAATCTTTGAAAAACTTGGAAATTTACCTAATTGGGGGCTTATATTACTAGCCTTTGCTTTACTCGGTTGGTGGATGAAACTTCAAAAAGATTATAATGATGAAGCGGCTACCAATCCAAATCAATTAAAATAAAATTCTTCGACCATACTAAATAAAAAAACCTTGAAAATATCGAGGTTTTTTTATTTAGGACAAACACCTTTCAAATACCCTCCAAAAAGCATTGTAATTTTAATAATGATAATAGTTGGTGTATTAAAAAAAAGTCGTAAATTCGCAGCCCATTTTAAGGGATTATTATAAAAATTTAAAATAAATATAGTGGACACATTAAGCTATAAAACAGTTTCAGCAAATGCAGCTACAGTTGATAAAAACTGGGTTCTTGTTGATGCTCAAAATGAAACTTTAGGAAGATTCGCATCTAAAGTCGCTAACTTGATAAGAGGTAAGCATAAAACTAATTTTACCCCTCATGTAGATTGTGGAGATAATGTAGTAGTTATTAATGCTGGAAAAATAAAATTAACAGGTAATAAATGGGAAGATAAAAAGTATATTACTTTTTCTGGCTACCCAGGCGGACAAAAAGTTTCAACCGCTAATGAGGTTATGGCTAAAAATCCAAATAAGATGGTTGAAAAAGCTGTAAAAGGAATGTTGCCTAATGGTAAATTAGGAAGAGCCATGTTCAGAAATCTTTATGTATATGAAGGGGCAGAACACAATCAGGAAGCTCAGCAACCTAAAGAAATAAAAGTAAGCGACCTTAAATAATAAATATGGAAGTAGTTAACGCAACAGGAAGAAGAAAAAAAGCAGTAGCAAGAGTTTACCTGTCTAAAGGAAAAGGGAATGTAACTGTAAATAAAAAAGATTATAAGGTGTTTTTTCCAACAACAGTATTGCAGGGAAAAGTGCAACAAGCTTTTGAAGCTACAGAAACTGCAAAGGTTTATGATGCTAAAGTAAATGTTGCTGGCGGTGGTATTACTGGACAAGCTGAAGCAGTAAGGCATGCCATTGCTAGAGCTTTAGTAAAAATTGATGAAGATAATAGAGCTAAATTAAAAGTTGATAGTTTGCTAACTAGAGATCCTAGAATGGTTGAACGTAAAAAACCTGGTCAACCAAAAGCTCGTAAGAAATTTCAATTTAGTAAACGTTAATATAAACTATTGTTTAGTATCCAAATTTTTGAGACAGCTTTTGCTCTACTTAAAAATTGAAGTTATTAAAGAATGTAAACAATTAGAAAAATGTCAAAAGTAGATTTTAAAGAATTGCTTGATGCCGGTGTACACTTCGGTCACCTAAAAAGAAAATGGAATCCTAAAATGGCTCCTTACATATTTATGGAGCGTAATGGTATTCACATTATCGATTTACACAAAACAGCTGCAAAATTAGAAGAAGCATCTGCTGCGCTGTCTCAAATAGCTAAATCTGGAAAAAAAATAATGTTTGTTGCTACTAAAAAACAAGCAAAAGATGTTGTTGCCGAAAAAGCAAAAAACATAAACATGCCTTTCGTTACAGAAAGGTGGCCTGGGGGTATGTTAACTAATTTTGTTACTATTAGAAAAGCTGTTAGAAAAATGGCTGCAATTGATAAAATGGGCGAAGATGGAACAATGTCTGTTCTTTCTAAAAGAGAAAGATTACAAATAGCTCGTCAAAGACAAAAGCTTGAAAAAAACTTAGGTAGTATTGCTGATTTAACAAGATTACCTGCTGCAATTTTTGTAGTAGATATTATGAAAGAACACATCGCTATTGCTGAAGCAAAAAAATTAGGGATTCCTACTTTTGCTATTGTCGATACAAACTCTAATCCAACTTTAGTTGATTTTGCTATTCCAGCAAATGACGATGCTACTAAGTCTATTGAAAAAATAATGGAAATTGTTGCCGCTGAAGTAGCGAAGGGATTAGCAGAAAGAAAAGAAGGAAAAGATAAGGCTAAAGCTGAAAAAGAAGCTGAAAAAGTTGAGAAACCTGAAGCTGAAGAGAAAAAGGAAGAACCTAAAGAGGATAGAAAAGCTGAAAAAATAGAAAAGCCAGAGACTAAAGAAGAAGTTAAGGCTGAATCAAAATAAATCAATTTAATACATTCAATAATGTCAAAAATTACAGCAGCAGACGTTAACAATTTACGTAAGCAAACAGGTGCAGGAATGATGGACTGCAAAAATGCTTTGGTTGAGTCAGAAGGGGATTTCGATAAAGCAATTGATATATTAAGAAAGAAAGGACAAAAAGTTGCCGCTAAAAGAGGTGATAGAGATGCAAACGAGGGATTAGTTATTGCCAAGGCTACTGAAGATGGTAAAAAAGCTGTTTTAGTAGTTGTAAATTGTGAAACTGATTTCGTTGCGCAAAATGCTGAATTCAATACTTTCGCAACTACCATTTTAGATGCAGCTATTGCTAATAGTCCTGATTCTTTAGATGCATTAAAAAAATTAAATTTTAATGGTGAAGCATTAACTATTGGAGAGAAAATAATTGAACAGACTGGAGTAATTGGTGAAAAAATAGATGTTTCTGGTTATGAATTTGTTGAAGCTGAGCAAACGGTTGCATATAATCACCCAGGAAATAGATTAGCATCTATCGTTGGCTTAAATAAATCTGGAGAAGCTGTTAATGAGGCCGGGAAACAAGTTGCCATGCAAATTGCAGCAATGGATCCTATAGCAATTAATGAGGAAGGTGTTGATCAAGCTACAATTGACCATGAAATGCAATTGGGGAGAGAAATAGCTCTTCAAGAAGGAAAGCCTGCTGAAATGCTTGATAAAATTGCTGAAGGTAAAGTAAAAAAATATTTGAAAGACAACACTTTATTAAACCAGGCTTCGGTAAGAGATAATAAAAAAACAGTTAGTCAATACTTAAGTGAAACAGAGAGCGGCTTAACAGTAACAGATTTCAAACGAATAATGTTAGGATAACAATATTTATTATTAAAAAGAGAGAAATTAAATTTCTCTCTTTTTTTTGACCAAAAACTAGTAACTATGGCTTACAAAAGAATTCTTTTAAAATTAAGTGGAGAAGCACTTATGGGTGATAAGCAATTTGGCATTGATAATAATAGATTGTCCGAATATGCAAAAGAAATTAAAGAGATCGTTGCACAAAAGATTCAGGTAGCTATAGTAATTGGTGGTGGTAATATTTTTAGAGGAATACAAGCAGAAGAAGGTGGCATGGAAAGAACTCAAGGAGATTATATGGGAATGTTAGCTACTGTAATAAACAGTATGGCCTTACAATCTGCCCTTGAAGCAATTAATGTTGATACGAGGTTACAAACTGCCATTGAAATGAAAGAAATTGCTGAGCCGTTTATTAAAAGGAGAGCCGTTCGACATTTAGAAAAAGGGCGGGTGGTTATTTTTGGAGCAGGGACTGGAAATCCATATTTTACAACAGATACTGCTGCATGCTTAAGAGCCATTGAAATTGAGGCTGATGTTATTTTAAAAGGAACAAGAGTGGATGGAATTTATACTGCTGACCCAGAAAAAGATAACAATGCTACAAAATATGAAACCATTTCTTTTGAAGAAGTTTATAAAAAAGGGTTGAACGTGATGGATATGACTGCCTTTACCCTCTGTAATGAAAATAAACTCCCTATTATTGTTTTTGACATGAATACTCCAGGCAACTTAAAAAAGGTGGTAAATCAAGAAAGTAATGTTGGAACGTTGGTAGAATTTTAATTTTCTATATCTTTATTTTAAACTTAACGAAATGAACGAAGAAATTCAATTTATACTAGAATCTACGAAAGAAGCAATGGAAAATGCTATGTCTCATTTAGACTTACAATTACAAAAAGTTAGAGCTGGAAAAGCAAACCCTATTATGCTAAATAAAGTTGTAGTAGAATACTATGGATCGTTAACTCCTTTAAATCAAGTAGCAAACGTTAGTGCTTTAGATGGAAAAACTCTATCTATTCAACCATTTGAAAAATCATTATTGGAAGAAATAGAAAAAGGAATTGCCCATGCTAATCTCGGATTAAACCCACAGAATAATGGAGAAACCATTTTAATTAATATCCCAGCACTTACAGAAGAAAGAAGAATAGACTTAAGCAAACAAGCAAAAGCTGAAGGAGAACATGCTCGGGTTGGTGTTAGAAATGCCCGAAAGGAAGCTAATGATGAGATTAAGAAATTAAAAAATGATGGATTGAGTGAAGATCAAGCAAAGGATTCAGAAAATGAGATTCAAAAAATTACAGATGGTTTCAATTCTAAAATAGACAATTTAATTGCTGCCAAGGAAAAAGACATTATGACTGTTTAATTAATCCTGTTTAACTTTCATCCCATCTTTAAAATAAGTTACTTTTTTAATCTTGTTTGCTTGTTTTTCATAATAGATCCATTTACCATCAGCTCTCCCATTTTTGAAGTATTTAACGCTCTCTAACGTACCTATTTCATGCCAGGATGTTACTTTACCTTCTTGTTTACCATTTACAAAAGTTTGCTCGTACATTTTTTTACCATCATCGTAATAATAAGTCCACAAACCATCTTGTAAATTATCTTTAAAGGCTCCTTCATCCTTAGGTTGTCCATTTTCATACCAAGATTTGTGATAACCCTCCTGTACTGATGTTAATTCATTTTTCGTAAATTCTGCATATTTATTTTTAGTATCCTTAAAATAAGTCTTTTTCTCGTCTGTTTTTACCAAATAAGCATCTTTAAGCTCTTGCTGACCATTTAAATACCAGTACTCCCAAACTCCGTCTTTTAATCCTTGTTTATATTCTCCTTTATAATCTTGTTGTCCGTTTTCAAACCAACCTTGCCAAATTCCATCAATCATTCCTTGATTAAAGTTTCCTATATCCTTTTTTGCACCGTTATCATACCACGATTTCCATTCTCCTTCTTCTTTCCCATTCTTAAAATTTCCTTTCATCACCAATTGTCCTTCCTGATTCCAATAGCTCCACTCTCCATTTTTTTTGTCATTAAAATAATTTCCTTTTTTCCAAATTTTCTCATTTGGATACCAGTAGCTCCACTCTCCATTTCTTTTATCAGTCACATACATGCCTTCATAACTTATTTGTCCAGTACTATCGCTATAAAAAGTCCATAAACCATTTCTAAATCCATTCTTAAAATGTCCTACAAAATCTTTCTCTCCACTTGATAACCAAAAAACCCATTTGCCATGCTTTTCTCCTTGTTCAAACCATCCCTCAACACTTAATTTTCCGCTTTCATACCATTCCGTCATAAGACCATGTTCAACTCCATTCAAAAAGTTTTGAGATTTTAGTTTCTTTCCATTGGCATACCAATATGTCCATCTTTTATCCTTTTTTCCATTATTTACTTGTCCTTTTAATTTAATCTGAATCCCATCACCCCAATAATACGTCCATTCTCCTACCATTACTCCATTTGCATAATTCCCTTCTGAAATTTTATTTCCATTCATTTTTTTTTCTATCCACAGCCCTGCTCTTTTTCCCTCTTTATAATTTCCTTTGAATTTTATTTCCCCACCTTGGTGATATTCTATATATTCCCCTGTTCCTTCTTTTACAGCTTGTTTACCCGATTCTGAATAATAGCTTTGTAAATAAATCCCATCACTTCTAAAGTCTCTAATGCTTTTTTCTTTTTGCCCCTCATACCAAGTTCGCCAAACTCCGATTCGCTCATCTTTTTTATAGTTTCCTTCTTCTTTTTTGTTTCCCGATGGATAAAAGAAAGTCCATAAACTATCTCGATAACCATTCTTATTATAACCTATCATCTCTAGTTGTCCGTCATCATACCAAATATTGCAAACACCCTCTTTTTTTGATCTAATAAAAAAACCTTCTTCTCTTTTTTTACCATGCTCATTGTAATTGGTATACTTACCATCAAATAGCCCATCTTTATAGTTTACTTCTTGCTGAATAATTCCTTCTATACTCCAAAACGTCCATTTACCCTGTTCTAATCCATCTTTAACAATACCTTCTGCCTTCTTTTTATCATTAGACCACTTATAGGTGTGCAATTGAGTATAACCTGAGGTACTTAAAGAAATTAGTATGGCTAACAATCGAAAATTCATATCAATTATACTTTGTTTAATTCAATATTATTGTGCAAATATATTTGGAAAATACACTCTGATTAACACTAGTTGATAAATCATTTAAACATTTAATTGTGGGATACGGTTATAAAAAAAGCCCTGCAATGCAGGGCTTTTGTATTACCTAGTTTAATAATCAAGTTCCAAATACACTTCCCGAAACAAATTTTTGAGTAGGATTAGTAATAATTACCGGTATTTCAGCATCATTTGCAATAACTTCTTGTTCTTCACTTCCAAAGAAATCTGGTAATAATGCCCCATCTCTAGTATTCACAATTGCTATCATATCTGCATTAATTTTAGCAGCATATCTTATTAATTGTTTCTTAAATCCTCCTGTTTCTTTTGCATTTTCGATGGAATAACTAATTGCTGCTTCTGTAAAGTATTTTTTAGCAAATATTAATTCTCTCTCTAATTTAATTTGTAAAAACTTATCACTTTCTATCGCAGCAAAAATGTGAATTTTACTATTAAAGTGCGTTGCAATATTTGCAGCAATCTTTAGTTTTTGTTTCGTTACATCAGAATAATCTATAGGCACAACAATATCATCATAAGCATCTGTATCGCTTGGTCCTTTCTCTTGCACAATAACAAATGGAACCTTTGAATGTGAAATTACTCTCAAAGCATGGCTTCCCATAATTTTTTGCATCCCTTTAGCGCCATGGGTTCCCATAACAATATAACCAGCTCCAATTTCAGAGGCAACATCACCTATATCGTCAAAGATATTTCCAATTCGAACAATAACGTGTGTATTTACGTCATACTTACTATCTGTTTGTTCAACTATTTTATTAAGTTTTTCTTTTGCAGCATCAATATCTTTTGTTTTTGATACTACATGCAACAAATACACTTCTCCTTCAAAAGATTTAGCAAGTTTTGAAGCATGGCTAACTGCACAATCAGCAACAGTTGTGAAATCGTGCGGAACTAATACTTTATATACGTTTTTGTCCATAAATAAAAATTTAATGTGTCTAAAGTTATTTTATTTTTCTTTTAATACAAATGTTTCCATGAATTTTGTTGTAAATTCTCCTTTTCTAAAGTTCTCATCCTGCAATAATTGCTGATGAAATGGTATGGTTGATTTTATTCCTTCTATAATATATTCATCTAACGCTCGCTCCATTTTTCTTATTGACTCATCTCTTGTTTGGGCAACAACAATCAATTTAGATATCATCGAATCATAATATGGAGGTATTGCATAATTTGCGTACACATGTGTGTCTATTCTTATCCCATGCCCTCCAGGCTCATGATAAGTCGTTATCGTTCCAGGGCTTGGTCTAAAATCGTTAAGCGGATCTTCTGCATTTATTCTACATTGTATAGCATGCATCACAGGTTCATAATTTTTACCACTTATTTTATGCCCTGCAGCCAATTTAATTTGTTCTTTTATCAAGTCAAAATTAATTACTTCTTCCGTTATCGTATGTTCCACTTGAATACGAGTATTCATTTCCATGAAATAAAAATCTCTGTTTTTATCCACTAAAAACTCCACAGTCCCAACCCCTTCATATTTTACCGCTTTTCCTGCTTTAATTGAAGCAGCCCCCATTTTCTTTCTTAAAGCTTTAGTCATAAATGGAGAAGGGGTCTCTTCAACTAATTTTTGATGTCTTCTTTGAATGGAACAATCTCTCTCAGACATATGACAAACATTACCAAAAGCATCACCGGCAATCTGAATTTCTATATGGCGAGGTTCTTCAATAAATTTTTCCATATACATGCCGTCATTCCCAAAAGCGGCAGCAGATTCCTGTCTTGCAGAATCCCAGTGCTCTTCCATCTCATCTTCACTCCAAACCACACGCATTCCTTTTCCTCCACCTCCAGCAGTAGCCTTTATCATAACAGGGTAAACAATTTTTTTAGCTGTTTTTTTAGCGTCTTCTAAGTCTTTTAATAAGCCTTTTGAGCCAGGAACAACTGGTACCCCAGCTTTTTCCATTGTAGCTTTAGCAGAAGCTTTGTCTCCCATCCCATCAATCATTTCGGGAGATGCACCTATAAATTTTATTCCATTCTCTTCACAAATTTTAGAAAATTTCGCATTTTCTGATAAAAATCCATATCCTGGATGAATTGCATCCGCATTTGTAATTTCAGCAGCAGCAATAATACTTGGGATATTTAAATACGATTCCGTACTTTTTGGTGGGCCAATACAAACCGCCTCATCTGCAAATCGAACATGTAGACTATCTGCATCTGCAGTAGAATAAACGGCAACTGTACTAATTCCCATTTCCTTACACGTTCTAATCACTCTTAAAGCAATTTCTCCTCTATTTGCTATTAATATTTTCTTAAACATAATTTTAAGGTAGCGCTAATACTCCAATTAATTAAGCAGGTTCAACCAAAAATAAAGGTTGGTCATATTCTACAGGAGAACCATCATCTACCAGTACTTTTACCACTTTCCCTGTAATTTCTGCTTCAATTTCGTTAAACAACTTCATTGCCTCAATCATACAAACAACGGTATCCTCAGTAAGATCATCACCTACGTTTACAAAATTAGGTTTGTCTGGAGATGGTTTTCTATAAAAAGTACCAATCATAGGAGACTTAATTGTAACATGCTTTGAATCATCATCTACGGTATTTGTAGCAGCAATTTTGTTCTCATTGGTTGGTTCAGCCGATACTGCTTCATGAACTGGAGCGTTGACAACAGGTGCCGCTTGGGGAGGTGTTTGAACTTGATCAAAAGATGGTGCTTCAATTACCAACTTCCCCTTCTTGTGCGGTGGTGTTTTAATTGTGATTTTAAAATCTTTATTTTCAATCTCAACTTCACTTACGCCAGATTTCGCAACAAATTTTATTAAATCTTGAATTTCTGATGGCTTCATAATTATTTAATTTTCTTATCGTGTAAAATTAGTTATTATCTTTAGAATTATATGCCCATTTTATCCATATAGAACCCCATGTAAACCCACCCCCAAAAGCAGCTAAAATAATATTATCTCCCTGTTTTAGTTGATTTTCCCATTCCCATAAACAAAGTGGAATTGTACCAGAAGTAGTGTTACCATATCTTTCAATGTTTAACATCACTTTCTCATCACTTAACCCCATTCTTCTGGCTGTGGCATCAATTATTCTTTTATTTGCTTGGTGCGGAACTAACCAGGCAACATCATCACTAGTTAGATTATTTTTTTCCATTATTTCAGCTGAAACATCTGCCATATTGGTAACAGCAAATTTAAAAACCGCCTGTCCTTCCTGATGTATATGATGTTCTTTATTTTTAACAGTTTCTAATGATGGTGGATAAGCAGACCCTCCTGCTTTTTGGTGTAAATGTTGGAACCCAGAACCATCACTCTTTAAAATAGAATCTTGAATCCCCAGTCCTTCTTCATTTGGCTCAAGCAAAACCGCCCCGCATCCATCTCCAAAAATCACGCAAGTAGTTCTATCTTCATAATCTACCAAAGCCGACATTTTATCAACACCAACAACAACAACTTTTTTATGGGTACCTGATTCAATATACTTTGATCCAGTTACCAAACCATATAAAAAACCTGAACAAGCTGCATTAAGGTCAAACCCAAATGCATTTTTAGCTCCAACTTTATCAGTAATGATATTAGCTGTTGCAGGAAAAATATGGTCTGCAGTAACCGTACAACAAATTAGTAAATCTATTTCTTCTGGAGATATTCCCCTTTTCTTGCATAATCCTTTTACTGCTTCAGCTCCCATTACAGAAGATCCTTGTCCTTCTCCTTTTAAAATTCTTCGCTCTTTAATTCCCGTTCTTGATAAAATCCACTCATCAGTGGTGTCAATCATCGTTTCTAACACTTTGTTCGTTAATTTATACTCTGGAACATATCCATTAACCGAGGTAATTGCTGCAGTAATTTTACTCATAAGTAATTATTAGCAAATTGAAAAACGAAGGTAAAAAATATATCGAATTCGAGTCCCGATAAAACAAAAAACTTACCAATTCATTAGAGGAATCAATAAGTTTTTTAATACTTTTTACCTACTTAAAATGTAAGTTATTATAACGCGATTTCTTTATCTATAGCTTGTTTACCTCTATAGTACCCACACTCACCACAAACTCTATGATATAAAGTTGGTGCGCTACAATTTGAGCAATTTGCTAATGTAGGTGCGACAGCTTTATAATGGGTTCTTCTCTTATCTCTTCTCTGCTTTGATATCTTTCGTTTAGGATGTGCCATTTTTATTTATTTTTTTTCAATTTAATGTCTTGTAATGTTGACCACCTTGGATCAATCTTTATTTCTTTTTTTTGTGCTACTTTTTCTAACTCATTAATTACATCTTGATTGCATAAACCATCGAGATGTGTTCGTTTTTGAGGAAGATTTAGGTTAATAAATTCGTAAATATATTTTGCCACATTTAACTCATGCTCGTGTTCTGGAATAATTAAAATTTCGTCCGTTTCATTAAAAATCTCATTTCCAAATTTAGCGATAAGCTTTTCTTCCCCTTCTACACTCACATCAACCTCATCCAAACACCTATCACAAGGAACAGTAATCGTTCCTGTAAAATTAAATGTTAGCAACATCATTGTTGATTGTTTTTCAAACTCCAAATCAACCTTAAAAGATGATTTTTCAAACTCAAAACAATCAAATTCTTCAAAGAACTTATTATCTACAACAAACTCATAAAAATGAGTCCCTTGTTTTAACCCCTCAAACTTAATTATATACTCACTTAAACTTCTCACTACCTACTTTTTAAGTGAAAGTCCGCAAAGGTATGAATTTATTCAATACTGCAAAAAAACACATCCCTTTTTTAATGATAAAACGGTTTTTAATACTAGGCTGTTTATAAGTAACCTTTAGCCCTTACCAACACTACAATATTTAAGGATATTATTGTCTTTTAAACAATAGATAGAATGAGTATAAAACGGCATCAAATATTGTATGTTTTGAGTCTAGGAATGCTTTTATCATGTGTTCCAGCAAAAAAATACGAAGAATTAAAGGCAAATCAAAAGGCCTGTAAAGAAGAAGTTTCTGCTTTAAAAGCATTAAATCAGGATTTAGAAGAAAAAAATAATGAATTGAATGCTTCTATTGAAAGTATTCAAAAACAAATCGTTCAATTTCAGAGTGATGCTGAAGAAAAACGAATTGATGTTGAAAAGATGACTACTAGCTATAACAATCTACAAGAGACCTATAGGTTGTTATCCGAGAAAAACAACAAGCAATCTTCTAAAAATAAAAATGCTACTGAAAAGTTGATGAAACAATTACAGATAGCCCAAGAAGATTTACAAGGGCAAGAAGACGCATTGAGATCTCTAGAAACCTCCTTACTTAAAAAAGAGGCAACATTAAAAAAATTAACTACTGAGTTAGCGGATCGTGAAAAACGTGTGAGTGAATTAGAAGCTATGATAAATAAGAAAGATGAGTTATTGTCTAATTTAAAAAAGAAAGTAAAAGACGCTTTACTTGGTTTTGAAAATAACGGATTAACCATAGAACAGAAAAATGGAAAGGTTTATGTTTCATTGGATGAAAGCTTATTATTTGCTTCTGGCAGCTACTCCGTTGAAGGAAAAGGAAAAGAAGTACTTAAAAAGTTAGCTGTAGTATTAGAAAGTAGCTCAGACATAGATGTAGTGGTTGAGGGTCATACAGATAATGTGCCACTAAAAAGTAAAGGAGACATAGAGGATAATTGGGATTTAAGTGTTAAAAGAGCTACTTCAGTAGTAAAGATCATAACAAAAAACAGTAAAGTAAATCCAAAACGTTTAACTGCTGCCGGACGAAGTGAATATCTTCCATTAGATTTATCCAATACTGTAGAAGGCAGGAAAAAGAATCGAAGAATTGAAGTGATTCTAACTCCTAAGTTAGATGAATTATTTGAGTTATTGGAAAATAACTAAATGTCTAAAATTTATTTTATCTCTGGTTTAGGAGCTGACAGAAGAGCCTTTGACCGAATAGAAGAATTTAATGGTTATCAAAAGGTTTTTATTGATTGGAAATCAAACCATAAAAAAGAGTCTATAAAATCTTATTCTAAGAGATTATTTGAAAATTTTACAATTGCCCCTGATGACATTATAATTAGTCTTTCTTTCGGTGGTCTTATTGCCCAGGAGATTGCATTATCTCATAAAATAAGTAAGATTATTCTTATTTCCAGCTTTCGTGATGCGAGGGATCTCAAAGCGATATTAAGATATGCATTAACCCTTCGTTTACATTATTTAATCCCTAATTTTAGAATTAGTCTTATGAGTACTGTGATTAGAAATTGGTTTAATGTAAGTTCATCATCAGGAACTGAAATACTAAATCAGATGGTGAATAGCACGAATATAAGATTAATGAAATGGTCTATGGAAAAAATTAGAGCATCACATTTTGAACTAAACAGATCAATAATCATGTATAACATTATTGGAGATAAAGATAGAATACTTAGATTATGGAAAAATGAGAACACATCAATAGTTACCAGTGGTGGACATTTTATGGTCTACGAAAATGCCAATGAAGTCAATAAAATTCTTAAGCAACTAATTATTCCCTCTTCACTACAGTAATTTTAGAAAAATTAGTGTTTAATAATTTTACTGGTGCTTACTCTTCCATTTTTTGTCACTCTGTTAACAAAATAAATTCCATTAGGGCAATTAGATAAATCGAGGATTGCATCATCACTTAATTCTTTAATCTTATGACCAATCATATCAAAAACTTCATAGTTATCTGAAGGGTTAATTTTAATATTGACAATACCAGTAGTTGGGTTAGGATAAAGGGTCAACTCTTTTTCTTGAGATAAATCAACACTAGTTACCGTATTTAATCCTGTTAATAATATGTTATCTACCAACCAAGTGTCAGAAGCACTACTAGAGCGTCCGGTTAATCTAATTCTTACTTGAGATACACTTCCGGGAAAGGTAATTCCATTCGTGCTGTAACCATCTGTAGTGGCCAACCCTGAATTTGCAGGTTGAAACATAACTTCTGTAGTTGGCTGATAATAAACCTTTCCTACTCCTGTTGCGCTATAAGCCCAAAATCCATTGTTTGCTGCGGCTCCCCTAATTCTTAATCTTCCAAAATAATTAGACCCTCCATCAGTACTGTATTCTACCAAAACATAATCTAAATTATCAGGTCCACCTGAAGAACTATTCAAATTCATAGCAGCCAATCTGAACTCAAAGTAAATACTATCATAGCCTGCTGGAATTATCACATTATCAAATACCAATACTAACCCTCCCGAATTCGTTGTAGTTTCCCAAGCTCGAGAACTATTAATTCCTATTGGACTATTTGGAGGTGCAGCTGAAGCAGTAGATGTTCCACTATTATAAATAACTGGTCCAGTAAAATTCCATATAGGTGTTGCCGGGATTACTTCAAAATCCTGAAAAGCAAGTGTATCAATTGTTTGTGCCACAAATTTGGCAGAGATAAATAAGACTAAGACAGTAAAGGCTATTTTCATGAAGTTTGAGTTAATTTAGGTTTATACGAATTTAAAAAAAATCGCCAACTAAAACAAATCTGTTAACTCTTTTGTGAATCAGAATTGGATAAACAAAAAAATATGAAAAAGTGCCTTTTGTATTTATTTTTGATTTATTTTTGATACGGTTTAAAATTTGAAGCCTATGGTTAAATAAAGATTAAAGTTATTACCCAAGCCCATCGTCAGCTCTCTTTTTAAAAAAGAGACCGCACGGTATCTAATTCAATATTTTTTATTAATTAAAAATTTATTCAAATGAAATCAACATTTGCAATAGTGATGACCCTGTTTGTTACTTTAACATCTTTTGGAACAAACAATAGTTTAATTTTTGGAGATAATAACGTAGTGGTTGCTACTTTTAAAGGAGTAACCGATGATGGTGAATATAAATTTATTGACGCCAACAAAACGGTTTTGTTGTTTTCTGAAATTTCAGAAGAAATTGACCTCGATCTTTCTGATTCAGATAATGTAAATTCAAAATTTTCTATTACTTGGGAAAATGCTGAATCTGAAGTTTACGATGAAGAGGGAGAGCCAACTGGCGAAACCGTGACAATTAAACGAATAATAAAATTGAAAGCTGCGAAATAATGTTTTCTTTTTATTACAGATGCCCTCAGCAATAGTTGTTGCTAAGGGCATTTTTTATTTACTGGTTATCAACTCATTTATGGAGTTGACAGAAACAGCGTCATTAATATGATATTTGCCAATACTAGTTCTTTTCAATTGAGAAAGGTGTCCCCCAGAATTCAATTTTTCACCAAAGTCTCTTGCTATTGCCCGAATATAAGTTCCCTTAGAACAGACTATTCTAAACTTAAAATGTATGCCTTTTTTATAGGGTTGTTCTTGATTTATTTTTGAGTCATTTACTTTTTCAAATTTTGGAGCATCACATAATTCAACTTCAAACTCCTTAACTAAAATAGTATTTGATTTGATTTTCACTTCTTCCCCATCTCTTGCATATTCATAAGCTCTCTTCCCTTCTATCTTTTTTGCTGAATGTATTGGTGCAATCTGTTCCTGTTTACCAATAAAAGATTTTGCTGTTTCTTTTATTAATTTTTCTGTAATGTGTTTTGTAGAAAATTCGATATCAATTGGTTTTTCTAAATCAAAAGAAGGAGTACTTGCTCCTAAAGTAATTATACCAACATATTCTTTTTCCTGAACCTGAATTTTATCTATTTTTTTAGTGAATTTTCCAGTACATAATATTAATAACCCAGTAGCCAAAGGATCTAATGTTCCTGCATGACCCACTTTAATTTTTTTAAGGTTGTATTCTTTTCGAATTAACCACCTTACTTTTTTTACTACATCAAAAGAAGTCCAGGTAAGTGGTTTGTCTATTAAAATTATTTGCCCTTCTTGGAATTTATTAGGTGCCTGTTCAGACATTATATTATTGAATAAACTATTGCTACAACACCAACAATCATACAGTAGTATGCAAAATATTTTAGCTTACTTCTCTTCACCAACTTAATCATCCATGTGCAAGCTAAAATTCCTGTAATAAATGCAGCCATAAAACCAACAACATAAAGCAAAATACTCCCATTGATTGATTCAAAAGCACCATCCAAAATATCCTTAGCCATTTTTCCTAAAATAAGCGGCAATACCATTATAAAAGAAAATCGTGCAGCTTTTTCCCTATCTATTCCCAATAAAACTGATGTTGAGATTGTAGCCCCAGAACGAGAGATTCCTGGAAAAATGGCAATGGCTTGAGAAATACCTATAATGATAGCATGTCCTATTCCTACTTTTTTATCAGTGCTTTTTGCTTTATCAGCAAAAATTAATAAAATCGCTGTTACTAGAAGCATACAACCTATTAAAAGCACCTTCCCTCCAAAAAATGCCTCAATTTCTTCATCTAACAGAAGTCCAACTGCAGCTGCAGGAATCATTGACAAAACAACGTTTAAAGAAAACTTAAACTCATCATTATTCTTAAATTGAAACACCCCTGTTACAATTCCTAAAAGATCCTTTCTAAAAACAACAATAGTACTTAGAGCTGTAGCTGCATGTAACACAACAATCATCAACATGCTTTCTTCAGGAAGAGAACTATCTCCTAAAATCACATTAGCTAATTCTAAATGACCACTACTACTTACAGGAAGGAATTCTGTTAATCCTTGAATTATTCCTAAAATAATAGCCTCAATTACAGACATAAAATATTTTGGTGATTATCCTTTTATTTGGATTTTTTTAAGATGCCCCATCCTACAACACCCAAGCCAGCAAGAATCATTATTGGAGCAACGTACATTCTTTGACTATTAAAAAGTGCTTCACTAAAAACTGCTGGATCTTCAGACCCTCCACCAGACATTAAAAAATAACCAATTATTGCTAAACCAGTTCCTGCGGCTATTAGGATATAATTTTGTTTGCCAAAGGCGAAATCTGTATTCAATTTATTTTCGTTTTCCTCGCTCATAATATTTTATTTAATGAAGGTCTCCCGTTTCTATTCGTAAATATTTTCGGACTGCTAAGTTAGTAGAAATCCATGAAATAATAATTCCTAAAGCAATTACAATCAAAAACAGAGCTCCGTACAGTTCAATATTTTTAAAATCAATCAATTCGGGCAACTGTTTTTGCAGATAATACAAAATGGTAATAATTAATCCAATTGCGATAAAAGCACCGACAATTCCGTTGCCAATTCCTTGCAAAACAAAAGGTTTACGAATAAACGAATGCCGTGCACCTACTAATTGCATTGTTTTAATTAAAAATCGTTTAGAATAAATGGATAGTCGAATGGTGTTGTTGATTAAAGCTATTGTAATTACGAGTAAAATTCCAACAAATATCAACATATATAAAGTGATTTTTTTTGTATTCTTATTCAATGCATCAACTAAATCTGCTTGATAAAATACTTCTTTAATTTTTGTGTTTTCCAGCAGTTCTGCTTCAATTTTTGCTAAACTATCTGGATTGGCATAAGCTGCATTTAGCTTTACGTCAATTGATGGCTTCAATGGGTTTTCTCCAATAAATTTCACAAACTCTTCACCTAAGGCTTCCTGAAATTCCTCCGCAGCAACATCTGGGTCAATAAATTCTGTTTGTTTAACAAATGGTTCGGTATCTAAAATATCTTTAATTTGTTTTACTTCTTGGGGCTTTATGTTTTTATCTAAGATGATAGAAAATCCTACATTTTCTTTTACATAATTTGTAATCTGATTAACATTTAAAAGAAAACCACCCAATAATCCTAACATAAACAACACCAAAGAAATGCTAATTATAGTGGTAATGTAAGACGACCTTAGTCTTCTTCTTGAATGTTTATTTTCTGCTCCAGCCATATTTAGTTGATTGTTTTTAGTTGATTGTTTTTAGAAAAAGTTCCTTTTTTTCTTTTCCTAACAACAAACAACTAACTTCTAATAACAACGCTGCTAAGGTATTATTAAACTCCTTGATTAACAATATAATTCTTCAAAATTACTGCTAAATATTGTTAATTTCGCAGCTAGTATTTAGACTTATTAACGATGCAATATCAATATAACGAGATAGAAAAAAGGTGGAGAGATTATTGGGCTGAAAACAAAACTTTTGCAGCAGAAGACAATAGCTTAAAGCCAAAATTTTATGTCTTGGACATGTTCCCTTATCCATCTGGAGCAGGTTTACATGTTGGTCATCCTCTAGGTTATATTGCATCAGATGTTTATGCGCGTTATAAAAGATTACAAGGTTTTAATGTGTTGCATCCAATGGGTTACGATTCATTTGGATTGCCAGCTGAACAATATGCAATACAAACAGGGCAACATCCTGCTACAACTACCAAAACAAATATTGAAGGCGGAACTGATAAAGAAGGAAATATAATTCCTGGGTACAGAAATCAATTGGATAAAATTGGTTTTTCATTTGATTGGGATAGAGAAGTAAGAACATCTGATCCTCATTATTACAAATGGACCCAATGGATTTTTAAACAAATTTTTAATTCGTGGTACAATAAGGAAACCAATAAAGCTGAAAAAATTGATTCCCTAATTGCAACATTTAAAGCTGAAGGAAATATTAATGTAAATGCTGCAACAGATTTCGAGGCAATATTTACGGGGTTAGAATGGAACAATTGGAGTGAAGAAGAGCAACAGCAAATGCTGATGAATTACCGACTTACTTATTTATCTGATACATGGGTAAATTGGTGTCCTGCATTAGGAACTGTTTTGGCTAATGATGAAATAAAGGATGGTGTTTCTGAGCGTGGCGGACATCCTGTTGAACAAAAATTAAT